>CAIKXH010000147.1 GCA_903831335.1 Candidatus Uhrbacteria bacterium
ATTAACACGGCCCATAACTTTACAGCGATATCCAGCTATAAGAACTTCTCCTTTAGAAGACAGTAAGCGGTCATATCCGTCCCAATAGCCGACAGGTAGTACGGCAATTCGACTTCTTTTTTGTACAATCTCCGTAAGACCGTATCCAATAGGTGTTCCGCCTGCGATTGATTTGACCTGAGCGATACGTGTTTTCCAAGACAAGACTGGTTGAAGTTCACATGCGATCGATTGTTTGTGCATGGTTTCCTGGACCATTGATGAGGGCCAGATGCCATACATGGCAATTCCAGCTCTTACAAGCGTTCCATATGTTTGTGGGTATAAGAGAAGGGCTGCAGAGCATGCGCAGTGAATGTACTCCGGTGTTAAACCAAATGTGGTTACAAGCTCACATGCCTGAGAGAATCGCTGGTACTGAAGTGTGGCGTATTCTGGATTCGCTGTATCCTCAATATTTGCAAAATGTGTAGAAACACCAATAAGTTGAAGATGTTTGGATTCTCTGAATAGATTGAGAAGATCAGGCAAATCGTCGCTCGAAACACCTTGTCTTGAAGTACCGGTTTCTATTTTAAGGTGAATACGAATCGGCAGTGCTGATTTTGACGCTGCAGCTTCTGCCTCACGTATTCCCTCAAGATCATAAAGGGTCAAATCGATTGATTCCTTAATAGCCTCATGAAAACGTTCGCTCATGGTGTATCCAAGAACAATGATAAGTGAAGTTGGAAACAGCTCGCGCAGGATAAGCGCATCATCAACAGAATCTACACCAAACGCATTTACGCCATTTCTGCGTGCAATACGAGCCACCTCCTTTAAGCCGTGCCCATAAGCATTTGCTTTTACGATTGCACAAAAAACAGCCCCGTTCCCGGTAAGGGAGCGGAGTGTTTGTATGTTTGAAGAGAGCGCTTGTTCTTTTATTTCAACCCATGTTCGATGCATACAGTCTTATTCTGGCAAATAATCAAGGATCTCAATAGGGATGTTTCTGTTTTGCTCATGCATCCATCGGACAAGATCTGACTTCAATGCACTTTGATCAAAACCAAGAACAATCACATCTGGTTTTTGCTCATCAAGAATTTGATAAGATCCTAGGTTTTGATCACTTAAAACAACGCTTGTCACAAGTGGATCTTGTTTAACTCTATTCATGCGCTCAATCTCATTCCATTTCGGATCTTTTTGTTTTAGGTGCTGAACATGTGCATCTCTGGCAACGGCCACAATAAGCTCTGTCCCCTTCTTGGATGCTTCTGAAACAACAAATTGATGCCCTGCATCATATCCATCAAATGTTCCAAAAATCAGCACGCGGCGTGTCATATTTCAGGAGTCTCCGTTAATTTTGGTTTCAATGTTGGGAAAAGAATAACCTCTTTCAAATTTGGTGCATTGGTTAAAAATGCGATTAAGCGATCAATCCCAATTCCAACACCGCTTGTAGGCGGCATACCGTGCTCAAGGGCACTTAAGAAGGCATCGTCCATCCATTGTGCTTCTTCACTTCCCTTTTCACGCAACATTTGTTGTTCCTCAAATCGTTTGCGTTGATCAATTGGGTTGTTTAACTCATTGTAATACGCATTTACAACCTCTGCCCCTTGAATGACGAGCTGAACACAAGCACTTTTTGTAGGATCTGAGTCTTTTGCTTTTGTCAGAGGTTTCAATGAAGTTGGGTAATCAAACACCCAGGTTGGCTGTATGATGGTTGGTCTTGCTGTGTGTTTCCAGAGAGCATCATAATATTCACCCATACCGACACAACCTGTAAAATCCACACCCAATTGTTTCTCCTTACAAAGTGCAATAAGACCTTCTGGTTCAAGCGCAAGATCAATATCAATTCCTGTTGCATCCATGATGGCTTGTCTAAATGTTACACGAGGAAACGGAGCGGAAAAACGCAATTCAGGATTTTTAAGAGAATCCTCAAGTGGATCAATGGCTTCATGAATAACCGTCATTAAGAGATCTTCAAGAAGCGTAATGAATGATTCTGTATCAGCAAAAGCCCAATAGAGTTCAAGCATGGTGAATTCAGGATTGTGCGCGTAGTCTATTCCTTCATTACGAAAACATCTTCCAATTTCATAAATTTTTTCAAATCCACCAACAATCAAACGCTTGAGATAAAGTTCTGGGGCGATGCGTAAGTATAAATCAGCATCAAGCGCATTGTGATGTGTGATAAACGGACGTGCGCTTGCTCCTCCAGGGATAGGTTGGAGCATCGGGGTCTCAACCTCCATGAAATCATGTGTATCTAAAAAGCGTCGCATGGAAGCAATCAGCTTTGATCTTGCCATGAATCTGCTGCGCACATCCGCATTCATGATTAAATCTAATTCACGTTCACGATAACGTGCTTCCACATCTGTGAGACCATGAAATTTCTCTGGCAATGGCATAAGAGCTTTTGCCATGCAACGAAATGCTTTTACATCAATCGTTGGTTCTCCTTTTTTTGTATGGAAAACAACTCCTGTTACTTCAATAAAATCTCCTACATCCACAAACTCATGAAATTGATCATAAAGACTTTCCCCAATTTGATCTTTGTGAAGCGCAAGCTGCATCATGCGTGACGCATCTTGTAATTGGACAAATGTAAGCCCACCATGTTTACGAATAAGACGAACCCGACCATCACAAACAAGCTGTGTTTGATCAGCAAGAAACACATCAAACTGATCCATAACATTTTGGAGCATGTGTGTTCTCTTTGAACCAGATGGATAAGGATCAAGTCCTGAGTCCTGCATTTTTTCCAAACGTTCGCGTCTTACAATTTCTTCTTGTGTCATAAATGGGGTAGTTATCGAAATGCAGCAATGAGAAGTTAGAGAAACTAAAAATATAGCGGAATACGCTATATTTTATCAAATTGGCCGCGATACTGTCAAAGCTACTTGATGGATTTGATTTTGTACGTCATGACCCCAGAAGGTGTCTTAATCTCTATGATATCCCCTACCTCATGCCCCATAAAAGCAAGACCAATTGGAGACTCATTGCTGATTTTTCCGGAAAGCGGGTCTGATTCATTTGAACCTACTATGGAATAGGTTTTGACGACATTATTTACCTCAACATCAAATGTTGTTCCAAGTCCGATATCAGAGCCGCCTGTAGATTCTTCCACAATAACAGCATCACGAATCATGTCCTGAAGTTGGAGCGCTCTTGCTTCATTGAGACCTTGTTGTTCTTTGGCTTCATGATATTCAAAATTCTCAGAGAGATCCCCAAGTTCTTTTGCTGCGCTAATTTTCTCCGCAATTTCTTTGCGAATTTCATTAATGCGTCTTGCGTATTCTATTTTGAGATCCTCTAGACCTTGTTTTGAAAGATATGTTGGCATAAAAATTAAACCCGCGGGCTTTAAGCCCACGAGTAATAAACGTATTCTATGTATGTTTATGCGGAATGTCAAGTGATTTTGGGTGACGTCCCCAAAGAGCAATGAATGTTGAAATAGGAACAGTTAAGATCAATGCCATAGTTCCTGCAATCGTTCTCACAAACTCCTCTGTCACAACCTCAGAATTCATAAATGAAACAATATCGACAGAGTGGTAAAGAAACAAGATTAAAATGGGCATGGATGCTCCTGCATAGACCAATACGAGCGTATTCACCGTTGAGGCAATATGGTGCATTCCTATTCCCATTGCTTTCAAAAATAGTTCTTTGCGTGTGAGAGTTGTGTCTGTTTTTCTGAGCTCATGGACAATTTCTGTTTGTGAAACAGCGATATCATCTAAAACACCAACAGTACCCAAAATTGCTCCTGCAATAAAAAGTCGGATAGTCAAAATTTCAACAGGAAGATCTCCAACGAGAAGCAAGGCATCTTCAGACCCCATACCATTTATACTAGTCCAGAGAGAAAATGCGGACGAGAATAGCCATGCCAACAGAAGCCCGATAACTGTTGATAGAAAAGCCAAGAAAGACTCTTTCCGAAATCCGTGCGCTATGTGCATATTCACCGCAAGGATAACAACAGATCCGATAATGGTAACAGTGATAACATCACGCCCCTGCAAGATGCTTGGAAAGATATACCCAAACAAAACAAGAAGTGTTATACCAAGACCAAACAATGAGAGAAGCCCTCGTTTAAGACCAACGATAAGTGATGTAATAACAAACAATGCCACAATGAACCAAAGAGATCTCGTTCTTACTACATCCTCAAAATAGGCCTTGGGAATACTGCCGTCTACAACCTGTAAAAATATCTCTTTTCCCACTGTGAGTTTTATAGGAATTCCACTTGGGACAGATTCAGATGTGTCTACGTCAATCAAATCACCTACAACTGTTTTTGCACGAAAAATATATTGATTTAAATACTTGCTTGTTGGATTTACTTGGATCACTTCTGTGATCGTTGCACGTACTTGTTTTGTTGTCCCAGACGATATTGCCTGTTCTGCGTGTGCAATGGGGACACTAAAGAAAATGAAGCTTAAGATACAAATGAACAGTTTCATAAAAGATAGAGAATAGGAATTATTTATTTCCATTCGCAAACCACCAAGCAAAAATTTTATTTGCAAGCGGAACGGCTGCTGAGGTACTTTCCCCACCCTCCTCGACAAGAACGGTAATCGCTAATGTTGGGTTGAGATAAGGGCCGTATCCTGTAAACCACGAATGTGTTGGTTTTCCAATTCCAGATTGTGCTGTTCCTGTTTTTCCCGCGACAGGATAGATGAGGCTCATCATGCTTCTATTGCTTCCGCTTGTCACAGATTGACGCATTCCCTCTTGGACGATCCGGAGAGCTGTTGGATCCAAATTCTCCACCTGAACTTTTTCTGGAGCAATATCGGATTCAATCATTCTTGGCTGGGTTAAATAGCCCCCATTGGCGATAGCGACAGTTGCAACCGCCATCTGGATCGGAGTTGTTAGAAAATCTCCTTGTCCGATTGCAAGGTGATATGTATCCCCCACATACCATCTTTCTCCTTTTGCCTTTTCTTTCCATTCCTTTGATGGAAGAAATCCGGATGCTTCATGTGGCAAATCAATCTTTGTTTTGCTTCCAAATCCAAACCGTTTCGCATACGTTGATATGCGATCCACCCCGAGACCAATTGTATCCTGAAAACCACCTCCAATAATATAGAAATACGTATTCACAGATTCTGCAATCGCCTTTCTTACATCTGTTACCCCATGCCCACCCGCTTTCCAGTCCGGAAAAAACCATTCTCCGACACGGATTCCTCCACTGGAAACAAAAGAGGTGTGTTCATTCACGACATGCTCTGCAAGAGCCGCATACGCAACAACCGGCTTAAAAATGGATCCGGATGGGTACTCACCTGAAATCGCACGGAAAAATAACGGCTGATCAGGATCTTGTGTCAGTTTTTGATACTCCTCCGTTGTGATCTGATTTGAAAAAAGATTATTATCAAAAGAAGGAAGACTCACAAGCGCACGCACAATCCCTGTTTGCGGGTCAATAGCTATAACAGAAGCCCGTGTTGCACCCACCGTTTGCAAAATGGTTTGCAACTGTAGCTCAATGAATTTTTGAAGTCCGAGGTCTATTCCCAATTGTATATCCGCACCAGGAGTTGGTTCTGTTTTTGAAATAACAGAAAGTTCATAGCCTGAGGCATTGACTTCTGTTGTTATTTTTCCAGGAATACCACGCAGTCTTGTTTCAGCTGTTTTCTCTATTCCTGTTTTTCCAATTTGATCAATTGGGCGATATCCTGATGAGGCAAGTTTGACGGAGTCTTCTGGAGTAATTTTTCCCATGTACCCCAAAACGTGGGAAAGAGAGATGGAGCCTGATGGATATGAACGTTGTATGGTTGCGTTTAAACTAAAACCTGGATACTGAGCGAGTTCAATTGTTAGACGAATTGCTGATTCATAAGGGATATTGCGCAAAACAGGAATCGATTCATCTGGTTGTTTTGCGTACTGTGTGAGAAGCAGATCTATATCCGCACGTTGCACTCCAACACGTTCACAAACTTTTTGTACAACAAGATCGCGAGCTTTTTCATCTTTTGGTAGGTCTGTGATTCTGAGTGACAAGAGAAATGATGGAGTGTTTGTTGCAAGAATCGTACCGTTACGGTCAAAAATTTTTCCCCTAGGGGAAACAACACGCGTAACCCTATAACGGTTTGCATCTGCGAGAGAATGAAAATGGGAACCTTGAATCACTTGTAAATAAACTGCGCGCGAGAAAAAAATAAAAAAAACAAAGAAAAACAAACTAAATCCTATTTGTAACCGCTTTTTGGAAAGAGTTGAGGTAATCGAGCGTTCGTGGGTGAATAGATCATCTGAAATATATCCATCTGTAGTATCAATCGCATCTGATGTCTTATTTCTTGATAAACCAAATCCCTCATGGTGCTGAACCACGAAAACGTGAGAAATGGATTTTTTCTTCCAAAATTGAAACATGTTAATACGTTTGACGCGATGGAGAAATAAGAGATGCCTTTACAAGTATATGACGAATGCGTTTGGCGAACGTGAATAATAAGGTGAGAAGCACAACAAGCATGATAAGTCTTGAAAACGCATCGGCAAAATATGTTCCCCAGTAGAATGGAATCTTTTGCGCAATCGAGTAGATAAATTGTAATACAAAAGAACTTATTTCAAACGTAAGGTAACTGATACCTGTACATGCCGCGACCCCATAAAAGGATCGGTTAGAAAACAATCGTTCTGCACTCATGATCGCAACCCAAGCCACAAGAACATAACTGATTGTGATGAATGGAACCACGGAGGCTTTTGAAAAATCTAACATGAGCCCGTGGATAATAAGCCAAGAAGCGGCTGAGCGCATGGTGTGATGCTGCAGCAAATAGACACTTACAACAAGAACAAGAGGGGTAAAACGAACAATCCCCTGAAAGGAAGCGAAAAAACTTGTCTCAATAAGAGAAAGGCAAACAGCAATGAGAATATGCGTTAAATACCGCATCATATTTTTGGGACAAGAATGAC
>CAIKXH010000148.1 GCA_903831335.1 Candidatus Uhrbacteria bacterium
CATGAAAGTAAAGTTATTCCAGGAAAATGGACACTCTTTGAAAAAAAACCAGACGTTATTGAGAAACATGAGTGTGAAGGGTGTAAGTTCAATCGACCAAATAAACACAATGGAAAATACGTGAAAATTATGGACTGGGAAAAAAATAAAGCAGTAAGGTTCGCGGATCTTATTTCGTAGAAAAATTATTTGAAAAATATGGGAATCCCAAAATTCCATGAGACGTTTCTGCCGATTTTGCAGGTGCTAAAAAATGGCGAGGTCTTATCTCGTGTCGATTTATTAAAGCGTGTTCGTGATGAGCATTTTTCTAATCTTTCTCCTGAATTATTGGATACAAAAACCAGGACCGGAACAAATTTATTAAAAAATCGGATTTCATGGGGTTTTTCGTACTTAAAGCGAGCAGAAATTGTACGTTCACCTCAGCGCGGAATGGTTCAGATTACTGAAAAAGGAAAAGATATATTGGCAAAAGGCGGAATCAGTTTTAAAGAGTTAAGAAAAGATCCTCAGTATTGTGCCAATCAAAAGACAAAGAACATAGTTGTGGATGATGATGTTAAGGTAGAAGATGATAATGCATCACCTGAGGATATGATCAATAATGGCGTACTAGCCATTGAGACACAAGTAAGAATTGAGTTGCTTGAGAGATTGAAAACAATTGATCCGTATTATTTTGAGCGAGTTGTTTTAACACTGCTTCAAAAAATGGGATATGGAGATTTTATTGAAACCGCAAAATCTGGCGATGGAGGAATAGATGGAATCATCAATCAAGACCAATTGGGATTAGAAAAGATTTATGTTCAAGCAAAACGTTACAATGAAAACAAAGTTCATGAAACAGATATTAGAAATTTTATTGGTGCGATGAGCGGTGATACCTCTAAGGGAATTTTTGTTACGACTTCAACTTTTGACAGCGGGGCAGAAAAGAAAGCAAAAGAAGCAAGTCATAAAATTATTTTAATTGATGGATTGAAGTTTGTTGAATTGATGTATCGATTTGGTGTTGGGGTACAGAGTAAATTTATTTATGAAGTGAAACAGATTGATGAAGATTTCTTTGAGAGTGAATAATTATTCATCCCACCCAAACCCTCTCCCAAAATGTCCCCACTCCGCCGTCTTCTTATACTCAACCTCATCCAACCTCAACAACTCCCGAATCCCTCTCGGACTCAAATCATACCCAGTTAAAATCTCCTCCACCCCATCCGCAATCGCCACTGCCATCACAGGCTCTGGCACACCAATCGCATACGCGAGTTTCACAAAGACTTCTTGCGCCCCGTGATTCACAAAGTCGACTGCAATCTTGCGTGCCATGTAGGCGCCGGAGCGGTCGACTTTTGTGTAGTCTTTGCCTGAGAAGGATCCGCCGCCGATGGTGATTTCTGGGCCGTAGTTGTCTACGATGAGTTTTCTTCCAGAGAGTCCTGTATCTGCATCGAATCCGCCTTGAGACCATTCGCCTGCGGGATTGATGAAGTATGTTTCAGATTCAATGATGGATTTCACGAGTTCAAGTAATTCTTTTGTTGGCGCATTCTGAAAACTTGCGACCACGGTTGTGACTTTATTGTCGATGAGAGTGACTTGGGTTTTTCCGTCGAATGGATAGATTTTATAAATCTCTTGGCACAAATTTCTTGCAAGTTCATATTCGCGCGGCATCATGCTTTTTGTTTCTGCTGTTGCATATCCTTTCATGATCCCTTGATCTCCCGCACCGCCAATATCCACACCTCGCGCAATCTCTGGACTCTGCGCGACGATGTTGATTTGAATCGTGTAATCATCACCGACAATGGATTGAACAATCTTTTCGAGATCGGGCTTGCCAAGACTCGTCACCTCGCCATTAATCGTAATAAGTTTGTGACCACCCATGACTTCAATCGCGGTTCGACTATTTTTATCAATCGCCAAATAGGCATCAAGAATGGAATCCGCAATGAAGTCGCAAATTTTATCTGGATGTTTCGGGCTGACGCACTCGGCAGTTTTGATGGACATAGGGGAAAGTAGTAAAGAAGAAAAGTAGTAAAGTAGAAGAGTGAAGAAGTGAAAGAGTGAATGAATAAATTATTACCTGAGCTTGTCGAAGGTCTGTTGTTTTTATGTCATCCTGAGCGGAGCGAAGGATCTCGTGTTTATACGCATTAATCGGTCACACGAGATTTTTTGACTGCGCTGCGCTCCGCTCAAGATGACATGAAGAGGGGATTTTCGCCCGCGTTTTGCTGCACTCAGGGTGGTACAAATACAAAAAAACTTTCCCATAAAGAGAAAGAATTTTTTATGTGTATCTTTCCCCGCAGGGCTGGAATTGGCACCTTCTCGAGATCGAGGGTTGCCGGTGGGTCATGGAGCCAGTGCTCTCGCCACACTCTTGATAGTTCAGTTGTAGGGAAATGATAGCAGATCATCGTATATGCACAAGTGCATTGATAAGTTGATCGGAGCGTGTAAGATGCTTGGGACAAATAGAATCCAAATTCACCGAAAGTTTCTATGAAAAAAATAATCACACAAGGGTTACAAATTTATACATTTGCACAGAATGAGGGTGATTTTATTTCCCTGACGGACATTGCAAAATATAAAAATGCAGAGGCGCCGGCTGATATTGTTAAAAATTGGATGCGAACGAGAAGCACGATCGAATTTCTTGGTTCTTGGGAGAAAATCAATAATCCAAAGTTTAACCTGGTCGAATTCGACGGGTTTAAAAATAGTGCGGGCGCAAATAGTTTTGTGCTTTCTCCTCAGAAATGGATAGAAACAACGGGTGCTATCGGACTTATTTCAAAGGCGGGTCGTTATGGTGGTGGAACATTCGCCCACAAAGACATCGCTTTTGAGTTTGCAACGTGGATTTCCGCTGAATTTAAGTTGTATTTAATCAAAGAATTTCAACGTCTTAAAATCGAAGAAAATGAAAGATTAACACTTGGCTGGGATGCTAAACGCATGCTTACAAAGGTGAATTATAAAATTCACACAGATTCAATCAAAGAACATATTGTTCTCCCACAAAAATTATCGCCGTCCAATGCAACGACTGTTTATGCGAATGAGGCAGATGTGCTGAATGTTGCCTTGTTTGGTATAACAGCAAAAGCATGGAAAGATCAGAACAAAAATAAAGAGGGAAACATGAGAGACTATGCAGATGTGTATCAACTGGTTTGTCTCGCGAATCTCGAGGGGATCAACGCGGAATTTATCCGTATGGGAATGTCTCAAAAAGATCGATTATTAAAATTAAACGAGACGGCGATCATCCAAATGAAATCTCTTTTGGCGAATACGAGTGTAAAGAAACTTTTGAAATAACGTATGCACATCTCCAAAACCGATTACCTCGAATACACCTACTGCCGCAAAAACCTCTGGCTCAAAAAACACAAATCTGAACTCTTTGACGGTGTTGAGCTCTCAGAGTTCGAGAAAAAAATCATTGAAGAAGGAAACGCCGCAGATGCAGACGCCCGCAATCTTTTTCCTGGCGGAACCCTCGTTGATATCGTTGGAACAAACGCGGTTCTTGTGACATCTCGGATGCTTGCGACGCGCATCAAAACGCTTTTTCAGGGTGCGTTTCTTTTTGATGGTTTTTTTGTGCAGGCCGATATTTTGCATTGGAATGAGGAGCTTCTTGGTTGGGAATTGTATGAGGTGAAGGCGACGAATGATGTGAGTCGGACCATTCCGCATCATCATGTGAATGATCTTGCGTTTCAGAAAACCGTTCTTGAGGGCGATGGCATGCGGATTGTGAAGACGGGGGTGATTCATTTGAACGGGGAGTATCGGAAGTTGGGGGAGATTAATTATCGAGAGTTGTTTATTGTAGAGGACTTATCGGATGAGGTGACGGATGCGCAGGAAGCGGTGGAGGCGCAGATGGTGGATATGCAGAGCTATCTCGAGGCGCCCGAAGAAAAAGGGTGTGAGTGTTTGTATCGAGGGCGATCAAATCAGTGCACAACGTTTGCGTATTCGAATCCGGATGTGCCGGAGTATTCTGTGCATGACATGAATCGCATTGGAGCGAGTAAGAAGCGATTGGAAGATTGGATTGATCGGAGGATCTATAAGATTGATGAGATCGATCATCCGGAATCGCTCGAAGGCGCGAAGCTTGCGCAATATAATGCGTACACACTTGGTCGGCCGCTTGTGGATAATGTGGCGATAAAAGAAGAGCTCGATAAGCTTGTGTTTCCATTGCAGTTTTTTGACTATGAAGGCTATTCAAGTGCGATTCCAAAGTTTGATGGCTTTGGGGCGTATGAACAAGTGCCGTTTCAGTATTCGTTGCATATCATGCAAGAGGATGGCTCGATCGAACATCGGGAGTTTTTGATTACAGAACCTGTTGGGGATTTAACGCGGCCGCTTGTTGATCGAATGAAACTTGATCTTGATCCTGCGGGAACCGTGATTGTTTGGTTTAAGGGATATGAGTCACAGCGCAACATGAAGCTTGCGGAATTGCATCCGGAGCATGCGGCATTCCTTGAGCAGATCAATGAAAACATGTTTGATCTCATGACCATCTTTTCAAGAAACTTCTACGTTGATGCAAAGTTCAAAGGAAGTGCGAGTATCAAAAAAGTTTTGCCTGTGATTGTGCCTGAGCTCAGTTACAAAAAGTTGAATGTTCAAAAAGGCGATCAAGCGATTGAGCGATGGGAGAAATTGATCAATGTCGAGACGCCACAGAAAGAAAAAGATCAGATCGCGAAAGATTTACTCGAATACTGTAAGATGGATACGTTCGCAATGGTAGAGATTTATCGATTTTTGAAGAAGCTCGTCTAATCATGTCATCCTGAACGCAGCGAAGGATCTCTCGTCCCCACTCATTCGATCGGTCACGCGAGATCCTTCGGCTAAACAGATAACGGTCGCTCAGGATGACAAGGGAAGAATAAGAAATAAGTAATAAGCATCTATGGAACTCTACGATATCGCTCTCAACCTCATCCAAACGCGCATTCCTGGTTTTCGTAAGGGGACGGATGTTCCTGCGTATTCACATTCGGAGCATGTGTATGACATTCTTGTGAAATATGGCCTTGCAGAAGAAATTTGTTTGGCTGGGTTGCTGCATGATGTGATTGAAGATGGCGATACGTCACTTGATGAACTTACCTCGCTTGGTTTTTCTGATCGCACCGTCGCGCTCGTTTCACTTTGTACGCATGATATGGCTTCGAGTGAAAGTGGAGATGCTCGCTGGGTCAAAATGATTGCGCGATTAATTGAGGCAAATGATCGCGCTGCATGGCTCATCAAGCTTGCCGATCTTTTCGATAACGCCCAATCAGCAGATACCATGAGCCCCGCGCGCGCACGGTTCAACAAAGAAGTAAAAGTTCCGTTGCTCTTGTCTGTCACAAAAGAAGTGGCGGGAGACCATGGAATTTGGAAGGAACTTGCGGATTTTTATGAGAAGAATGGGTGAGAACCCCAATGTCATCCTGAGCAACGCGAAGGATCTCATGTTTACAAAACACGATCGGCCACGCGAGATCCTTCGGCTAAACCGAAAACGGTCGCTCAGGATGACATAAACTTATGTATTACTTATACATCCTAAAATGCGCAGACGGCACGCTTTACACAGGCATCACGACAGATCTGGATCGTCGGGTGCTTGAGCACAACACTTCACCGCGTGCGGCAAAGTACACAAGAGCGCGGCGGCCTGTTGAATTGGTCTTTTCAAAGAAATATCGGAATCGTTCAACAGCTTCGAAAGCCGAGGCAAAGCTCAAGCACTTGACGAGGGAAGAAAAGTTACAAATGCTTGTGGTATAATGTGTGTACTTTGTAAGTAGTTCGTAGTTAGAAGTTAGTAGTTAGGGTTTTCAAAACTCGCTTCTATCCCTAACTACCAACTACTAACTACTAACTACTAATTCCTCACCTTATGGCCAAAGGCAACAACGCACAGTCAAAGAACAAGAACGTAAAGAAACCAAAAAAGGATAAGAAGAAATAAGGGGGAAGTAGAAAAGTAGAAGAGAAGAAAAGTAGTAAAGTAGGATAGATCAAAAAAATCTCCACATGCTTGTGAGATTTTTTTGTTTGC
>CAIKXH010000149.1 GCA_903831335.1 Candidatus Uhrbacteria bacterium
CACACGAGGAATGAATCATTTCTCAATCCATGCAAACCATGAACTTTTCTGAATATTCATAACGTATTCAAAGAAATGTTCGTGGGCTCCTCATATAACAGAGGAGTGTGCCCAGTTCTCGGTTTCGTTTCGCGGGTGCGAGATGAGGCCACACCATTTTGGAGCGCGCGAAAGCGGCCCTCACCTGCCCTGCTTCGGCACGGCCGGAGACAGAAAGACCATGGCGAAGAAAAATAAGTACGCACTGATCTCTCGGCTCGGACTCTCCTTCCAGGAAAAGTTCGTCCACATTACCCACAACGGCAAGAACTACCGAATGGATCCGCAATGGTGGGTCTTCAAAACGACCGGTAAGGAAATCGATCGCGAAGGATGCGTCGTGAACTACGCAGACGGCATGACCGCTGCTGGTTACGAAGTGTTCATCATGAACGCATTTCTGGACCGGCCCGCAAAGACGTTCGGCAAGTTCGAATCTACCAAGCTTGGCAAAGAAAACCCCATCTACTTCTTGATCGGATTCCTGTCTGGCAAAGAGTGGTGGTACAAGTTCCTTGCGGCACTGCCAGAGACACTCGACGGCACGGCTCGCCTCGAACTCATGCAGAACCTCGGCATCTACTACAAAGCGAATCCCTCCGCACCCTTCACGGTCACCATTCCGTGATTTCCTCACACATCCTCGCCCTTCTGGCCTGGGTGTTTTTCTTTCTCAAAAAAAATACACCCCGTTTTTGGGGTGTATTTTTCTTATGCCGCTTTTTTGAGTTGATCTGGCGCAGCTGTTTCTGCTTTCTTCGCAGCTTTTCTTTCTTGTACCATTTGCACAAATTTTTCCAAACCTTTCTTTGTCGCACTCGCATCACCATTGATACGAGCCCACATACCAGGTTCATTGATAAACTTTGAAAGCTCTGCTGGAGTTTTGTATTTTTTGACAATTCCCTCTGGAACTCCAGAAGAAACCAATTCTTTCTTTACAGCATCCACAGAATTTAATTCTACAGCCAAATCTTTCCATGCATCTGTAAGTCCTTCCTCTGCTAGAGGATTTGCAGATTCCGTAAGTGTTTCCATTCCGCGAGCACCATCAAGAGCTTGTGTTTCACGCATTTTATCACCCAATTCCTTTGTCATACGCATACCAGGTGCCTCTACACGTGTTCCAGAAGCATCAAGTGGACCTGCATATTCTCTTGTTCCTGATCTTTGAAGAGATGATTCTCTTTCTGCCGCAGGAATTCCCTCTGGTGCCTTTTCTTCTGCAGAGAATGATTCGACAAATTTTCTTGTTTCTTCAGCCACACGAGCATCTTCAAGTTTTTGTGTTTCGCGCATTTTATCCCCTGTAGATGTTGTCATGTCCATTCCGGCAATTCCAGATTTTGTTCCTGCCGTATCATAGGATCCACTATAAGAAGTAGATTCTGCACGATGACCCTTTGTATTTGACAAAGCCTCCTCCGCTTCTGTACGCGGTCTAATAGGTGCCGTTTCCATTGGTTGAGAAGAAAGTAATTCTCTCTGCTTCTGCCCTGAACTCTTGAAAAGATTTTTAAACTTTGACCACGTAGAAGGTTTCTCAACGACCACATCTTCTACATCAAGATTTTCACCAGCAGCTTCACGCGCTCTTGATTCAGCCACAGCTCTTCCGAGCTTTCCCGCATCCATTCCTGGAAGGCTTGTTGAAGTTCCTTCTGCTGTATATGCACCACCAGGTTCACGTCTTTCAGGACGGTGCATTCCTTTTTCTTTTTGTTCTTCTGCCAAAACCTCAGATGGGGCCTCAGCGGATGGTTCAACATTTACTTGTTCTGCTGTTGGCAAAGGTTCCATTCCTCCGCCTCTTGCTCTTGTTTTTTCCGCCTCTGCTCTCCATTTTTCACTTTGAACCTTTACATTTGCCCTTTCTCTAGCAAGACGGTCCTTCTTTGATTCTACTTTCCCATCCCATTTTGAAGAAACTTTTGCATCTGCTGGTTTATCTACAATTCCAAGTCCTCGTTTAATTTCTTGACTTTCAACAACGTCTTCTGCTTTCTGAGCAGCGTCTTTTGCACTAAGCTTTGCAGCGCGTTCCGCAGCGTGTTTTTCAAGATTACGCGCCTGGTTGGCCGCAAGTACATCTGCTTTTTTTTCTGCTCGTGATTTTTCAGACAAATCAAGACCTTCCTTGCCTTGTGCTCCACGTTCAAATGCTTTTTGAACATTTGATGTCGGATTAAAACCTCTTTTTTCACCAGCCATAGAATAAATGTTAGTGTATTTAAGTTGATCATAACACAAATTAGCGAAAAAATCAATAGCAAAACGCACCCCTGATTAGGGGATATTCTGTTTTTCGGCACGTTTTTCTTTTTATATCGACGATGAACAATAAACCTAAAAACTGTATGAAACGCTAAGAGATTGTCACCTTGCTCACAATTCTGTATTCTATCGAAACTATGATGAATGTTGAACTCCTCGCCCCAGCCGGATCTTATGAAGCCTTGCGTGCAGCCATCAAAGCTGGGTGTAATGCGGTGTATTTTGGTGTTGTTGGGTTCAATATGCGTGCGAATGCCTCAGCAGCGTTCACAATCGAAGACTTGCGTGAGATTGCAAAGATTTGTCATGAGGCGAATGTAAAATGCTACCTCGCGCTCAACACCCTTGTTTACGACAACTCTGTGGATGAGATGAAAGCTGTCATTGATGCCGCAAAAGAATCCGGTGTCGATGCTGTGATCGTGTTTGATCTTTCTGTTGTTCAGTACGCGAAGGATTCGGGTCTCGAAGTCCATATTTCAACACAGCACTCGATATCGAACATTGAAGCCGTAAAACTTTTTTCTACCTGGGCAGATCGATTAGTTCTTGCCCGCGAGCTGACTCTCGAACAAATCACCTACATTACAGAACAAATCAAAGCACAAGACATTCGCGGACCAAAAGGCAAGCTCGTCGAAATTGAAGTCTTTATTCATGGCGCTATGTGTGTTGCTGTGAGTGGTCGCTGCGGAATGAGTCTGTACATGTATAATACGTCCGCAAACTGCGGATCTTGCTCTCAGCCGTGTCGGCGCGCGTTTACCGTGACAGATAAGGCAACGGGTAAACAACTTGATGTAGACAATGAATATGTCATGAGCACAGAAGACTTGTGTACCATTGGCATGCTCGATGAAATAATTGATTCAGGAGTCATTTCACTCAAGATCGAAGGTCGAGGCCGCGCACCTGAATACGTTGACGAAGTCGTAAAGTGTTATCGCGAAGCGATTACCTCGATAGAGAACGGTTCCTATTCGAAAGACTTGATCATGGAATGGAACAAGCGCCTCGGAACGGTTTTCAATCGCGGCATGAGTGAGGGATTCTATCGAGGCCTTGCCTATAAGTACTGGAGCGGAGCAGAAAGCTCAAAGGCGACACAGTCGAGAGAGTTCGTCGGTGTTGTTCGAAACTACTACGAAGAAGTTTCTGTTGTGGAGTGTGAAATCCAAGCCATGGAACTGAATGAAGGCGATGAATGCATCATTCTCAGTAAAGAGAATGGGGTCATCCGCTTCACTGTCGAACAGATGCGAAATGAAGAAGTACCAACGATTCACGCTGTTCAAAAAGAATTTATTACATTCAAGGTTCCAGAAGCTGTGAAACGCGGAGAGAAACTGTATAAGATTATTCCAGTAAAAAGAAAATAATTTTGTCATCCTGAGGGAGTTCGACGACCGAAGGATCTCGCGTTTATAACACAAGATCCTTCGCTCTGCTCAGGATGACATAGAAAAAACACACATCGTAAAGATGTGTGTTTTTTTGTCGATGTTATTTCAATGCGTAACCGAGTGCTCTTACGACAGACCAATCAAATGGTGTTTTTGGATCTTTCTTATAGAGCTTGTTGTACTTAAGAATTCCCTCTTTTTCTTTGACAAGATCACGAGGGAAACGAATGCGATACATAAGCGTATTCCAAGCCAAATCTTCTGCAGGTACTTTGAAGTTTGGTGCGTGGCCCGTCATTAAGACAAAGCTCTTGAGCGCACGATCTGCATTTGCTTGTTCCTTTGGCAAATTACGCTTCACAGGTTTTTGTCCTGTTGTGAGTTTTTGAATATCATCCCACACAACATCTCCACGACCAACCGTTTCAAAGTAGTCACGAACAAGAGCGTTGCGTTCACCCGCGCCAAGTTTCTCTGTTGCCTTTGAAACTCCGTATGTGATGAAGTTTGTGATCGCTCTTGTTTGTTCTTCTGTAACCGTTACTTTAAATTCTGCTGCGTTTGCGGCGACAAGCTTCTTATTTTTCGCAAACCATTCTGGTTTACTCACGGTTCCCAAATTCGCAAGCAGATCATCAAATTTGAGCGGATCTGTCACAAGCGACGTCACAACCGTTACAGGTGCTACAACAACAGGAACGACTTCTGGAACAACGACAGGTGTTGGTACGACAACAGGTGTCGGAATTGGTGTTGATGGGAGTGAAACTGATCCTCCACCTCCTCCTCCTCCGCCGCCACCGCCGCCCCCACCACCAGACGAAACACTAATTGTGTACGTCAGAGAACTGACAGAAGAAATATTTCCATTCGCATCACACCCAACCGCCTTAATTGTTTTTGTGGATGCAACAGAAATCGCATCTGCATACAACGTGCTCGAACATGTTGGTGTGCTGCCATCTATGGTGTATTTAATTGTTGATGATCCAGTTGAGGACAAGCCCACGCTCTGTATACTTGAATAGGTCCCAGCTGATGGAGATCCTGTTGGTGCACTCGGAGCTGCATAATCTACAACCAACGTTGGATTTGAAACAAGACTCACAGAAGTATTTCCAGCGACATCGACCAAGGTCACGGTGACTACGCCACCCGCCGCAACAGCCGCTTGAAGTGCGCTTGTTGTTGCAAGCCCGAGATCAAGTGTAACAGATGTGTCTTCCGCTGCGATTGTTGCATCTGTTGCAACGGTTGTTGCTCCCACTTTTAAGAGTGCGGATCCACCCGTCGTTTGTCCGGCGGTAATCGTTGCTCTTGCTGTCATGTTTGTGTTTGTTGCATTCAAAGTATTTGCGACGACCGTTCCTCCGACAGCGGTAACTGTAACGTCTGTTGGCGCATTTGGTGCTAACGTATCAAGAGTCAATGCCAATTCAGAACTGACAGCACCAGCATTTCCCGCAGTATCCGTAACTCTGCTCGTCAAAACCTTTGCTCCCTCCGCTCCCCATCCAGCATCTGCTGGGACACTGAAAGAAAACGTTCCTGAAACAATTTCTCCACTCAAAAGCGTGTGCGTTTGTGGGGTGATAGAAAATGCGCTTCCGCCAATCAAGAGATCAAGTGTGTCACCTGCAACAGCCCCACTTGACCCAAGAGGAACAACCACAACGACTCCTGCTGTTTTTTCTGCAAGATTAATGTATGAACCTGCTTCTGCTGTTGGAGTTGTTGTTGCTGTTGGTGCAATTGTATCCACATCATAATTCGGGGAATCATCACCAACGCCCGTGTTTCCTGCAGCATCTTGCCATGCTGTTCCAACAGTAATGACATTTGAAGAATCATCTGTTGTTACAGATGGTGTGAAAACAGAAGTAAACACTAATGGATTTTCTGTTGCTGTAATGGCATCAATAGTTCCGTTTGGATATGTGACGTCAGCAGCAGCGAAGTTAACTGGAGCTTCTGAGAATGTATACGTGACTGTGGAAGTGTCTCCGATGTTTAATACTGCGTCATCCATAGTAACGGTTACGGTTGGTGCAATTGTATCCACATCATAATTCGGGGAATCATCACCAACACCCGTGTTTCCTGCAGCATCTTGCCATGCTGTTCCAACAGTAATGACATTTGAAGAATCATCTGTTGTGACGGATGGTGTGAAAACGGAAGTAAACACTAATGGATTTCCTGTTGCAGTGACAGCATCAATGGTTCCGTTTGGATATGTGACATCAGCGGCAGTGAAGTTAACTGGAGCTTCTGAGAATGTATATGTGACTGTAGAAGTCTCGCCCACAATTAATGCAGCATCGCTCATGGTGACCGTTACGGTTGGTGCGGTTGTGTCATACGTAACACTCAATGTTGTAATGGTTGTAGCAGTATTTCCCGCAGCATCTGTTGCATTAATGGTGGTTGTATAAATTGCTCCATCGACCAAAGTATTTGCAGACGCGAAGGTTCCGTCAGCGTTGAGAACAGAAATGGCAACCGTATGAGCACCCGAAGTTAATTGTGCACCGGAAAGTGCATAGATGTGTGTATTTTGTGCATCTGCAGAACCGCCTGTTCTTGTGAATGTAA
>CAIKXH010000150.1 GCA_903831335.1 Candidatus Uhrbacteria bacterium
CCAAAATTTCTTTTCAAACACGTGCGGAGTGACCTCACCCCGCCCATAACGAATTGCCTATGCCAACATTTTCCCTTGGATACCAAGAACCGGCTTATGTTTCCATCATGCGCCGTTATAAGCCACAAACAAAAAAACATTCTTCCATCCTTACCATGCTGAGCGGAAGACGCATGAAGAAATTATTACGCCGTCACGTTTTTAAAAATATTAACAAGAAATTTTATGCATAACGTTCTTCACGACTCCATTGATGTTCTCGCCACATTTGCAGACCGCCGCGTTCGCCCACTTCACATGCGTTGGAATGATCGCAATTACACCATCAAAAACGTAAACCTTGTTCATACAGCACGTGAGGGTCAAAAGAAAATCTTCTACTTCTCTGTTTCAGATATCGCAAACTATTTCAAACTACGCCTTGATAGTGAAACACTGGAATGGCACCTTGTTGAGGTTTATACCTCCTAAACAACACAAGCTCGATAAACTGTGTTCTGACTATGTCTCGCATTATTCTTCACATCGACATGAATAGTTATTTTGCGAGTGTAGAACAACAAGCGAATCCGTTTCTTCGCGGAAAACCAATTGGCATTACCGGAAAAAGATCTGAACGTTCGATTATTGCAACAGCTTCAAAGGAAGCGAAAAAACTTGGAGTAAAGACAGCTATGTCTACATGGCAGGCGCTCAGAATCTGCCCGCAGCTTATTCTTGTTGCGGGCGATGCAGAAAAATACGCAGAAATCACACATCGGTTCAACAAACTCTTTTTTGAATTTACACATCTTGTTGAGCCATTCAGTGTAGACGAGTCGTTTTTAGATATAACAGATCAAGCAAAAGACTGGTTCGGGGCTGTATGTCTTGCGCAGCAGCTGCGCGAACGGCTCAAGGAAGAATGCGGTGAATACATTACCGCATCTATTGGAATTGCATCCAACAAACTCCTCGCAAAACTTTCGAGCGAGTGTGTAAAACCAAACGGCATTACGCTTACACGCGATGAAGATGCGATTGCAAGACTGGACTCCATGAAACTGGATGATCTTTGTGGCATCGGTCCCCGCATGCGCGATAGACTTTTTGATCTTGGTATTACAACATTTAAACTCCTACGAGAGTTTCCAATCGAACAACTTGTCGACGAATTTGATTCGTATGGCTATTGGTTACATGAAGCCGCACACGGAAGAGAAATTTCGGAAGTCACATCAGAAGAGGAAGATCCAAAATCCATCGGACACTCATACACACTTCCAAAAGACACACTTGATACCGTGCTTATGCAACGTTACCTGCTCGGCATGTGTGAAAAGGTGGCGTGGCGAATGCGTCGTGATGGTTTTGTCGCGAATGCGCTTTCGATCGTGATCCGTTACGGAGATTTCTCGGGCGCAGGAAAGCAACTTGTTTTCAAAGAATCCACAGCTGATGGATTCCGGTTATTTCAGATTGCCTGGCGACTCGTTGAAATGATTCGGGACACATCAAAACCCGTAAGACTTCTTGGAATCAGTGCATCTCATCTCTCGCATGGAACAGCTCCAACATCCTTATTCAAAAAAGAACAGAAAAATCTTTCTGTTCTTTCGGCACTTGATAAAATCCAAACCCGTTACGGATCAGACGCCTGGACACGTGCTTCCCTTCTCCCAATCGTTTTTCAAGAGAGAGCGAGCGGGCTTGGATATGATCATGAGATGTAAAAATGAATTTTAAATCCTCCTTTTATTTCCCAAACGACCCCTTCGCAATGTGTGCCTGTGGATCTGGGCTTCCGTTTCTTGCC
>CAIKXH010000151.1 GCA_903831335.1 Candidatus Uhrbacteria bacterium
ACCGCCATTCAAATTGGCGATACAAAAATCAACATCGTAGACACCCCTGGTCACGCAGACTTCGGATCTGAAGTTGAACGTGTTCTCCGTATGGTGGACTCTGTTTTATTACTCGTGGACGCCTATGAAGGCCCAATGCCACAAACCAAATTCGTGCTTCGCAAATCTCTTGCGCTCGGACTCAAGCCAATTGTTGTGATCAACAAGATCGATAAGCCATCAGCTCGCCCAGATGTTGTTCTCAACATGATCTTTGATCTTTTCGTAGAACTTGGTGCCACAGATGAGCAACTTGATTTCAAACATATTTACGCCATTGCTCGTGAAGGTGTTGCAAAGATGGAACTTACGGATGAATCAAAAGATTTACAACCTCTTTTTAAATTGATTCTCGATACTGTTCCCCCAGCACAAAACAACACAACCGTTCCAATGCGCATGCAACCGGCAAACCTTGCATATGATTCTTACATCGGACGCCTTGCGGTTGGTCGTATTTATGAAGGAACTGTTCGTGCGGGAATGACCGTTACTGTTATCACCCCAGACGGAACACGCAAAACAAATAAAATCACAAAACTTCTCACAAACAAAGGTTTGAATAAAATTGAGGTGCAAGAAGCAGAAGCGGGTGACATCGTTCAGATTGCGGGAATCCCAGATATTTATGTGGGAGACACCATTGCAGAAAGCGCAACTGCTGAACCGTTGCCAAGCATCGCCATTGACGCTCCTACCCTGAAGATGGACTTCATGGTGAACAACTCCCCCTTTGCTGGCCGTGAAGGAAAACTCGTTACCTCTCGTCAAATTCGTGAACGTTTGCTCAAAGAACTTGAGGTCAACGTTGGAATGAAGATTGAATTTTCAGATTCCGCAGACGTTTTCACCGTGAGTGGACGTGGAGAAATGCACTTGTCCATTCTTATTGAGCAAATGCGCCGTGAAGGATTTGAACTTCAAGTTTCTCAGCCACGCGTTATCTTCCATGAAGAAAACGGTGCAAAACAAGAACCGATCGAAATTGTCGTTGTGGATGTTCCAGACTCTCTTGCCGGAATCGTTATCGAACAACTCGGAAAGCGCAAAGGAGAAATGCTTAACATGCAATCAGAAAACGGAAGCACACGTTTGGAATATCATGTTCCAACACGCGGACTCCTCGGCTATTCTTCTGAATTCGTTACAAGCACAAAGGGTGAAGGAACCCTCTCTCACCAATTCGCTCACTACGGAGAATTCAAAGGAGATATTGAACGCAGAACAACGGGAAGTATCATCAATGGTTTTGATGGTATTACAACCCCATACGCTCTTGAAGGTCTTGAAGCTCGTGGAGTGCTCTTCGTAGGTGCGGGTGTAGAGGTATATGAAGGAATGGTGATTGGAATGAGTATGAAAGACAACATGGTGGTAAACGCCATCCGTGAAAAGAAGCTCACCAACATGCGTTCTGCCGGAGCTGATATGGCCGTAAAGCTTACACCAGCTTTGGACATGACTCTTGAACGTGCTCTTGAATACATTGACCATGATGAACTCGTTGAGGTAACTCCAAAGACGGTTCGTATTCGCAAGAAATGGTTGAAAGAATTTGAACGTAAGCGCGCAGGAGTAGCGTAAAATGAAAAATCCCTCTGACTAATCGTCGGGGGGATTTTTTGTACAAAAAAACTCCCAACACAGAAGCGTTGAGAGCCGTACGTGCGAGTGCAAAACGCACTCAGCTGAGATCTTTTTCGTCTGGATCCTTGAGCATTTCTTCATCCTCTGGGGTCAGATGAGACACAAATGTTTCCTTCTTGTTCATCTGCCAGAACACGACAGCGCCGATACTGATCAAGATAACTACTACAACGAATTCCATTGTTACTCCTTTCTCAATAAGCTTCTCACTTTAGCCACCAAGACCATCTGGGGCATTCGTGCGAGCAGCAGCCTCTTGCGGAACAATGTACAAACCATCTTTTGTTCGAGTGTACCCAACGGGAACAGATGGCTCGGAAACATAATCATGTTCGAGATCATCCGATTCCCGGAGATAACGCCCAATCGGGGTTACGCCTTCCGGAAGATCCTTTTCAGGAATCTCCACAGGCATTGGACACGTGACTTGATCGACCTTGAACGTACACCAAGCGAAAAAGAGGAGAACACCCGGCATGAGAAACGGAACATGCTGGTTCAGATCGAATCCGTGAACAATGAGACTGCGCACATCGTATGCGAGAAAGAACAGCACGAACGTGAAAATGAGAATGAGAACCGTTCTTGTTTTCATGACATGCTCCAATGGTCGTTTTCCGACCTGTGATGGGTGCGGGAAATGATCCTTAGCGAAACCTCATGCTTCTCCAATGAACAAACCACGCAGAGAAAACCAGAATCGTTGAAACAACGCTCGGATAACAATCCCTCTTCTGAGCCTCGAGATAAGGCCACGCCCCACTCAGGTCACAGGCAAAGAGAGCTGCGATTGCCACCAGAAGAATAATGATGAGAGAATTCTTCACAAAGACTCCTGATAAGACCAATTGGTCATTCTGCGCCAGATTCGAAACGAATCCGACAAAGAAATCTAGCAAGAAAAAGCCTTTGTGTCAACCAAACCCGTTGACTTCTTAGAAATTTTCAGGCACTCTGAGTCCATTATGTCCTACATCTCTCGCGCAGAACGCATCAAATCACTCTTTCCAGACCTAAAGCCATTCCGATTGAAACAAATCGAGACGGCTTTATTTGATTCAAACGTCAGGTCTTGGGATGCGATTTCAACACTTCCAAAGGACATGCGTGAAACGCTTGAACGTGAATTACCATTTATTTCTTTGCACACAGAACTGATCCAAAATGATCCAAAGAAAGAAACATTCAAAGCGATTATAAAAGTAGATGGCGGAAAGTTTATTGAAACCGTGCTTATGAAAAACCGTCGTGAGCAATGGACCATTTGTGTTTCAA
>CAIKXH010000152.1 GCA_903831335.1 Candidatus Uhrbacteria bacterium
ACGTAAATAAAATGAAAGAGATCGGTGAGGCACTTAAGGACATGCGCCAAACGGGGGTTGGTCTTGATAAAGCAAATCAGAGCTATTCAACCCTTCGTGCACTTCGCATGGGAGAAACATTTGCAACGAACGGAGTTTATCTCCATGAATATTATTTCAACGTTCTTGGTGGAGACGGTTCTGCAAGCGGTTCTCTTGTTGATGAGATTGTCGACAAATACGAATCATTGGAAAAATTCATTACGTTTTTTTCTGCAACAGGAATGTCTGTACGTGGCTGGGTTGTTTTAGGGTGGGACATGCAACTTGGACGATTGAAAATCTATGGCTGTGACTCCCATAATCAAGGCGGAGTTTGGGGATGTGTCCCGCTCATTGTTCTTGATGTTTATGAACATGCGTATTTCATTGATTATGGATCTGATCGTGCAGCATATATTGCGGATTTCTGGAAAAATCTGGATTGGAATGCCGCAAACACCTTGTTTGATAAAGTAAAATCATTTACACTCTAGATTCGACCCTATCCATAACAATGCATCTATGATTCACATCTCACAACCAGCACCAATCTTTGAAAAAGTCGTTACCTATAAAAAAGGATCTCCTGATTTTATTCATACCAGTCTCTCTGACTATAAAGGAAAGTGGCTCGTCTTCTTCTTCTATCCAAGAGATTTCACTTTCATCTGTCCAACAGAACTTACTGGATTTGCAAAGCATAAGGCGGAATTTACTGCACTGAATGCAGAAGTCCTCGCCTGTTCCACAGACTCAGAATGGAGTCATAAAAACTGGTTTGAAAGAGACTTACCGGATGTTGACTATCCAATCCTCGCAGACAATACACATAAGATCGCAGAATCTTTTGATGTCTACAATGAAATCGATGGCCTTGCAGAGCGCGGAACATTTATCATTGATCCAGAAGGAATCATCCGATATGCCCTTATTAGCTCCGGATCTGTCGGAAGATCTATCACAGAAACACTTCGTGTATTAAAAGCCCTTCAAAGCGGTGGTCTTTGCCCAGTTGAATGGACAGAGGGAGACAAAACACTCGGGAAAGCTTAAATAAAAAAACATCGCGTTTATCGCGATGTTTTTATTTAAGCAAGCATTTTTATAATTTCTGGAATATCTGTTTCTGTTACATCACCCAAATACACATTCTTTGGCATGATTGCCATGACAGCACCTGAAGCACAATTACCAAGACAGCTTGTTTTTGCCACTCGAATAGTAGGATCAAATTCTGCCACAGCTGTTTTCAGGGTCTGATAAAATTCTAAGGATAATTTCTTTGCACAACAATCTCTTCCATTTTCTTTCTCGTTCACACAAACCAAAATGAGTTGTGAAAACTGCTTCATGGCAAGTTTCATATTAAAACGACAAAAGATATTTTAACAGCGTTCTCACCCCATGCCCCGTCGCACCTTTCTTTTCATAAGGAGAATAATCTCGCTCTGCGAAGGCGGGCCCTGCAATATCTAGGTGTGCCCACGGTGTTTTATCTACAAATTCCTGCAAGAACAAACCAGCTGTGAGTGCTCCACCCCATCGGCCTGCGATATTTTTCAAATCCGCAATATCTCCTTTTACTAATTTTTGATAACGCTTTTCAAGTGGAAGTTCCCACATTTTTTCACCCGCAGATGCAGCAGCATTCAAAATAGCGTTCGATAACGCTGGTGTATTAGACATCACTCCTGTTACTTCTTCACCCAAAGCAACAACACATGCCCCTGTGAGTGTTGCAAGATCGATCATGACGTCCGGTTTTTGTTTTGTTGCATAGACAAGTGCGTCTGCAAGAATCAATCGGCCTTCTGCATCCGTGTTTAATACCTCTACTGTTTTTTTGTTCATCATTTCAATGACATCCCCTGGTCTTAGTGCGTTTCCGCTTGGCATATTTTCGACAGCGGCAAAAATTCCATGCACTTCAACCTTTGGTGCAATTGCTGCAATAACAGAGAAGACACCAAGAACATCAGCCGCACCGGCCATGTCACATTTCATGGTCATCATGTAGTCTGCAGGTTTTAATGAGAGTCCGCCTGAATCAAATGTGACCCCTTTTCCAATAATCGCGATACGTTTCTTTGTTTTTCCTGCTGGCTTATACGTCATGTGAACCAAATAGGAATCATGAACAGATCCTTGTGAGACTCCAAGAATTCCTCCTGCCCCCATTTTTCCCAACTGTGCTTCCCCGAACACACGAATTTGTAATTGTTTTTGTTCCTTCACAATTCTCTTTGCTTCATCCACCAAATGAGATGGGCTCATGTGAAGTCCAGGAGTATTTACGAGATCTCTCGCAAAAAGTGTTCCTTTTACAAACTGTTCCGCAACCTCAATCCCTTTCCTTGCAGCAACGAGATCGCGACCATCCAATACCAAAAGGTCTATGGATTTCAAAGAAACCTTTTTTTCCTTCTTGTAGCGTGAATAGGTGTAATCAGAAAGACGCATTCCTTCAATGGTTGCTTGTGTACGATCTTTCACATCAAGACTTTCTCCAAACAATAAGAAGCATGCCGTCTTTGCTGTTGTTTGTTTAATGGTACTAAGTGCGATTGCTGATGCTTGTCGGACCGCTTCCAAATCAAGTTCTTCTGCTTTCCCAAGTCCAACCAACAAAACACGTTTTGTCCCAAAAGAATGCCCTGTGCGAGCCCACAGTGTTTGATTTGCTTTTCCGACAAAGGATTCTTCTTTAGCTATTTGAGTCAAAACATCCCCAAGTAACTCATTGATCTTTTGCGATGCGTTTGTCTCTGTAAAATGCTGTTTTCCTTGGGTTACTCCAAGAACGAGAACATCGCTTTTTTCTGAAACAAGATCGGATTTTCGAATGTGTATTTCCATAAAATAAAAAGATAAGCTTTGTGAGAGCTTACCCAGCTTTGATGAATTATTCAACCGTGATCGAGAACGAATAGACAAATGGAAGTGTCATGACAAAAAAGATCAGGGTAGAAAACAAGAAAAACGTTAAGAGATGTTTTCTTTGATGAGAACAATCTTTTCCTTTCCAATACAATACAGATAAGAAAAACAAAATAAAAAATGTTCCAACTGCCTTCAGATACAGACCAGAGATTGGCCCAACACCAGGAACAACGGAAAAGAGATTGCGAAAAAATGTGGATCTCACAACCAGCAAATGACTGATCCACATAACATGAAGCGTGATGGATCCGGAAATCAGCGTTGCACACGCAAGAGATTCATGAAAACGATGTTTGGAGAAAAAAGAAAGCATATTAAATCAATGATTCGTACCCAATGACCAAAACTGTTAGAAAACTGATGAGGACACAAAACTGAATAACAAACACATATTCACGTGCGTGAGATTCATTCAGGTCATTTCTGCAAACCCAAGACAAGAGGATTGCCATAAAAGTAAACAAAATGGGAATTTGCACAATAAGCCAACGGTGTGTAGAAAAAAGTTCCGAGATAAAACGTGTAGATTCATTTGTATACACGTGTGTGACATTTCCCAGAAGATCAAATAAAAGAATACCATCAAGTGTGATATGCACGAGCACAAGCATTCCAATGAACAGATTTACAATTGAGGGGACGGCCTTCAGCAGAAAAGCAAGAACAAGTACTGCGGTCATGTTTACTGGACCCAAAGACGCAATC
>CAIKXH010000153.1 GCA_903831335.1 Candidatus Uhrbacteria bacterium
ATGCTTTCCAATAAGGCCATCGCCGATTTGTTCATGACGGTCTTTGTGCCCATTTAGCTCTATTTTTGAGTCATTTACATGGGAAGCTACGATCTTTTTTATCCCCACCGTCTTTTTCATGATTGCGACGAGATCTTCGAGTTTATCGGCTGTGCGGATATCATACCCGCTCGCAAAGCCATGTTGGGTGTCATAACAAATGCCAATTTCTTTTCCTCGCTCTGCTCCATGAATAAATACAGCGAGTTCTTCGAAATTATCTCCCATCACCATTCCAGCCCCAGCAGAATTCTCTATCAGAAGTTGGCAGGTTCCCGTATAACCATCGAGAATTCTGTTTAAGCCCTCAATAACCATTTTCTCTGCTTCCTTCTGCGTGACTTCTTTCGCAGAACCAGGATGGAACATCATTCCTTTGATGCCAAGCTTGCTTCCGCGCTCGAGTTCTTGTCTTAAAATGGAATGAGAACCAAGTCGGATGCGTGTCTCTGCAGATGCAAGGTTGATAATGTAAGGCGCATGAATATAGGCACTTTTGATTTTGAATTGCTTCATGGTTTCTTGAAACAATTTTGCATCTTCATCTGTAATATCTTTTATTTTTCCACCTTGTGGGGGGCGCGAAAAAAATTGAAATGTTTCACATCCAATTTCTCCGGCATTCTTTGGACTGTTCCATAAACCGCCCGCAGCTGAAACATGTGCACCTACACTCATAAAACAAAAGTAATGGCTTTTATGCCATTACTTTATCACAGTTTATTTCATTTTTACCATTGTATTTTTCACATATTCAATCACCTTTCTGTTCAAGATGATTTGTTCAAAATACTGTCTGTATTCAGGGGAATAGATTTGCTTCTTTGCTTCTGGGTCTTCGTATTTTTCTGCAGCCTCATCAAGTTCTTTATCTAGTTCTTCATCTGTGACGACAAAATTTTCTGTTTTTGCAATTTCTCTCATGGCGATAGCAACCTTAATGCGCATGAGGGCCTGTGGTGTGAAATCAAGTTTGATTTGTACAAGAGTTTTCTTCAGGCTTTGGACGTATTTTTCAAAATCCATTCCTTGTTCTTCAACTCTATGCTTGAGTTCGCGAATCATCTTTTCAATCTCTTCATTTAAGAGAAGATCTGGAATGTTTTCAAATTGTGTTTTGTTTGCGATAAGTTCAAGCGCTTCCTTTTCTTGTCGCATTCCTTCTTCACGAATTTTTTCATCCATGAGATTTTTGTGGATGAGTTCTTTCATCATGGCAAAGTCGCGGAGTCCAAGTGATTGGGCAAAGACATCGTCGAGTGTTGGAGGTTCAAGGTGAAAAATTTCTTTCATCTCTATTTCAAAATCAATGTCACGTCCAGCAAGAAATTCTTGAGCATGTTCTTTTGGAAATGGAAGGGTAAATGTTTTCTTTTCACCTTCTTTCATTCCAACAAGCTGTTCCTTAAATCCAGGAATATAATATTCCTCTGCGAGGTAAACGGCATGATTTGGAGATTGACCACCTTCGATCGGAACTCCTTCTTTTTTCATATCCATTCCTACAACAGCCTTATCGGTTATGGTCACGACAGATCCAGCTTCTGCGCGCACCTCTTTTGTTTGCATGCGAGTAAGGTCTTTCAAAGCAAGCTCGACATCCTTTTCAGAAACTTCCGGAACCTTTCCTGCGACAGATAATTTTTTATAATCTGCGAGTTCTTTGATGCGTGGCATGCGAGTGACCTCTGCTGTGAAAATAAGTTCATTTCCTGGTGCCATTTTTTCCACATCAATTTTTGGAGATCCGATTGTGTCTATTTCTTCTTTCAAAATCGTTTGCACAAAAAAGCTTCGAACGATTGCCTCAAGTGCTTCTTCCATGATTTTTGGTTCTCCGACTCTTTGCTTCACAACATCGTATCCAGCTTTTCCAGGACGAAATCCTGGAATAGAAGAATGTTCAGAGATGTGCTCAGCGGCAGAATCAAGAAACGGTTGTTGTTCTTCAACAGAAATGGTGAACGTAAGTTTAACGCGTCCTTTTTCTTGTTCCTCGATTTGAATATTTGGCATAAGAAGAGATTGAATTTCTGCGAAAGTGTAGCGAAAATAGAGAGTTACGTCAATCTTTATCACATGGATTGACATTTTTCTTGTTTTTCGCTAAATTGCACGGTCGCTAAAGCTGCGACGCGTTCATTCAACCAACAAGTTCTCTTTTCAGGAGGAATATCAGGTGGGAAACCATACGAAGTTCGATCCGGTCACAAAACCGCCGCAGGCGCTTGATCGTGTCATTGGTGAGATAGAGAGGAGGACGACAGTGAAAAACGCGGGGTTTTTCCTGCCGACTGACTTCGAGGCAATCGTTGAATCTGCTGACAGAAACTTTTATCGGACATATGCACACAGTGCGGGGCTGAGGAAGTTTCTTGTGGATCACCATGTTGTCTTGAAGGAAGGAAACAAGTTCTTCGTGGACTTTGATCGTGCATCAGTGTTATTGCGCGCATGCAAGGATCGTGTGAGACCTCCAGTGCCAACACCAATCCAGCAGCGTATTACTCAACTGAAGGCAGCAAAAGCGATTGTCGCCCCAAGTGCCCCACCTTCTGTAGGTGTGGAAAAGAAAGAGTCGATGATTGAGAAAAGAGAGCTTCCGCTTGATGTGCAAGCCAAAGAGGTGGTGACGGAACTCGCCGTCGCTCCTCAGCCAGAAATGGTGAGTGTGCTGCCGTTGGTACACACAGAGATGACAACATACAGCCTCAAGTACGTTCTCTTCCTCACACCAATCGAAATGGATGTGTGGACCACGCTCTGTGCCCTCGCGCGAAACGCTCTTGATATTGAGACGCGTGTTGCTATCGAAAAAGATCAGGACAAGTTCTATTTCGAGTGTGCATCGAACAAGCTGAAAGACTGCACACCTGAGATGTATGCAGAAACGATCAATCGTTTCATCAGGGCTCGTCTTGTGTGTGAAGTTGGAAACGTGATTGAGGGGAAACGCGCATTCAAGTTTTTGGTGGAGTGGAAGGAGTTCTTCTGCATCGAAATCAAGAGTCGTGTCATTTCCTACGTTGAAAAAGAGTATCTCTCCATTATCGATGAGATCGAAAAAGACGCGATTGGTGTATTGCGCGATCGGTCAAGGACAAGAGCGCGTCTCGACAACTGGATCAAGAGAAATCATCCGCGGTTGAATGCGGACACGGTTCGTCTCAAGGTTTCTCAGTACTACACGGACAATCCTTCGACGGGATGGGGAATCTTTTTCCGACACGAACCAACGGGTCAACGACTGCTCTGCTGGACCAGCTTTGAACAGTATGAGTTTCAGGAAAAGAAAGATCCTGTTCAGGTAGCAGTTATTCAACCTAATATTGACCCTTATAATGAGAAGTTTGTTGAAGACCCTTCTGTGCAGATAGAAAAAATGTTGAGCCTAGCGAAAAATGTGCAAAGCCCTCAAACCAACTTTATTTTATTTCCTGAAACCGCAATCAGTTCCTC
>CAIKXH010000154.1 GCA_903831335.1 Candidatus Uhrbacteria bacterium
AACCCAACCACGAAGCAAATTGCCCCAGGTATTCCTATTAAGTAAACAAAAAATCCTCGGAGCTTACCCGAGGATTTTTTGTTTACTTTTCTAATTGTTTTTTTCGGAGAGCACCGAGATCAAGTTCGTTGTTAAACGAAATAGACTTAAGGAACTCTGTATCATGACTTACCACAATCATCGCCCCTTTGTAGTTTTGTAATGCTTGTGCAATGACAGGCAAATGACGGAAGTTTACGTGGTTTGTTGGCTCATCGAGAATCAGGAGGTTTGGTTTTTGGATGACGAATCGGGCGAAACAGAGAAGGGCCTTTTGTCCTTCTGAGAGTGAGCCGACGCGATTTTGCATGGTTTCTCCACGGAGGAGGAATCGTCCTGCGGTTCCGTAAACAAGTTCATCATCTCCGATAGCCATCACGGATTTGAGAGATTCAAATGCGGTTTGAGAGAAGTTGAGTCCGGAAAAATCTTGTTCGTAATAGCCGATGATGACATCTGGTGGAATAAGAACACCTTCTTCTGTTCTGGTTGCGAGGCGCTTAAGAAGGGTTGTTTTTCCGATTCCGTTTGGTCCTTTTAAGAGCAATCGATCACCGCGACGAAGTTTGAGTTCGACCGGACAATGAATCGCTTCACCTTGATTCCAGACGCCGACGGATGAAATATCGCAAATGGCGTCTTTGTATTCCGTTGCTTCAATATCGAAGCGCACGATGGTTTTGTCATCTTGTTTGACATCTACCATGTTGGATTCATCTTCTTCGATTTCTTCTTTGAGTTTTGCGGCAAGCTTACGCATTTTTCCTCCTTTGTTTGCAAAGAAGTTTACTTTTTCTTTTCTATCCTGAATGTTCTTCAGAAGTTGTGCGTTTTTTCTTTCTTCAGATTCAATACGTGATTTGATTTGTTCTACAACATCATAATAGTCACCTTGGTATGAATCGACTTCTTGTTTTTGTGCGTCGAGGTACAAGACGCTGTCCGTAAAAGTGTTTAAGAAATCCGCGTCGTGAGAAATAACAATTACGGTTTTTTCATACATCATCAAAAACGTAATGAGATGACCAATACCGTCTTCATCTAAGTTGTTGGTTGGCTCGTCGAGAAGAAGAATGTCAGGCTTCTGGATGAGTGCGTAAGCGAGGAGGAGGCGTGCCTGTTGTCCACCAGAAAGACGATTGATGGTGAGTTTGTGATCCAATGGGTAATTTACTGCCTCAAGTGCTTGGTCTATGAGAAGAGGGAGGTTGCGTGGTCGTTCAGCGAAGGCAGTTGCGAAGTAATCCTCGACAGTCATCTCAAGATAAGAGCGATCCATGACTTGTTTCGCAATTCCAATCTTTGCTCCTTGTTTAAGATGAATTTGTCCTTTGAGGGGTTTTGCATCACCCATGATCAGATGAAAAATGGTGGATTTGCCGGCACCGTTTTGTCCCATGAGGGTTACCTTGGCATTTTCACGAATAGAAAAATTCACGTCTTTGAGAAGTGTGTTTTTATCATGGTACCCGAAGGTCACATTTTCAAATCGGACAATGACGTTTCCGTGTTCTGACATAGGGATTGTTGTAGGGGAGGGTCTCGACCCTCCCGTGTGTAAATAGTATGAAGTAATTTCGTCCGAAGAATATCGTAAATTTGTAGAAAAGTCAATGATTGGGGTAAAAGAAAAAGCAGTCTGTTTAGACTGCTCGAAGAAGCTGAACTTCTGGTCCGTAAACGATCGTGATTGTTCTTTTCGGTGACTTTCCTTTTGGAGTTGGCCAAATGTGAAGATCTCCGTCAATGAGCATGCGTGGGTCTTGTGTCTCAATCCTGATCATTTCCGCCTTTCCGTTGAAAGTGCGCGAGTCTGTAAAGGGAGATTTCCAACCTTTCCAGATCATAGGCACACTTGCGGCCAGTGCTGCCATATGCCCCCAATAGGCATACACAGTAAAGGTCTTTGCATCTGCTTGTTCCCAAAATGGTCTGCAACTGGGCATGAACTCTGGGACGCTTGCTGCCATGAGAGAGATGTATTCTGTGCAAGGGAGACGTGCGTCATCCATTGTGACTGAACCTGAGATTGGTTTGAGTCTGCCATGTTTTCCTTGGACGATGTTCTTTCCGAAATCCGCGATCACCGAGGCAGTGAGCTTCAAGACATCGACAACATCGCCTTTGCCACCTTCTTCATACCACTCAAGGAAGTCGCACAAGGCTCCATTTCCTACAACAGCTCCGTAACGCTTTTTGCCAGAGAGAGAATCCATTGCACAGACGGGCCGCCACGGCCGTGCTTCAAGGTGTGTCCTGCCAGAAAAGATTTCCGCAAGATTTTTTGAAGGGTCTGTGCTTTTGAGTCCTACGAACTTGCACATGAAATTGAACTGACCACCGCCAATTGGCATGAGGTGCGGACGCTTCTCTGATGGTTGAGAAAGCGTCCAGTTCAACACCTGATTGAAGGTACCGTCTCCGCCAACGACGTAAACTGTAACGTTCGACAATGAAGTGTGTGACTTTGCGAGTTGCTCCAGCGTATCAATGAGACCACTGACTGTCTGAGCTTCGATGACGGCCGTTTTTCTGTGCATGAGCGCAATCAGTCGGGAACGAAGCGTTTTGTCCGTGCGCAAGTGTCTTGCGAACGGATTCATGACAATGATTTGATCCATGACGTATCTCCTCAAAAGAACCGTTTTGAGGATAATCGAAAGAAGAGATCGCGTCAATTCTTTCATAGATCACCTGGTGCGTGTAAGATTGAACTAGGAATTTAACTGATTCAAATATGCCTTATCAAATAAACACTCAATTAACAGAGGAACAAAAAGAGGTCTGTTTCCTCAAAGGAACAGAACCTCCATTTAGCGGGAAATATGTAAATTTTGATGAACAAGGAGTGTTCACTTGTGTAAATTGTCACCAAATTCTTTTTTCATCAGAGAAAAAATTTCACTCTGATTCTGGTTGGCCAAGCTTTTCTGATGTTGTAGATCAGGGGCATGTAAAACTACAGCCAGATGATTCGCTTGGTATGCAACGCACAGAAGTTTTGTGCGCGAATTGCGGATCCCACCTTGGTCACGTGTTTGATGATGGGCCAACAGAAACAGGGAAGCGGTATTGTGTTAATTCACTTGCTCTTGATTTCGAAAAAAATAGTTAAATAAAAACAGAAAGCCTAGGCACATGCCTAGGCTTTTTATTTATTTGCTTCCTGGGGCGCGGCTTCTGCGCTCAAAGGAGTTGTGACCACGGTGATGTGATCTTTGAAATGGTTTGCTTGATGTTCTTGGTTTATCGGTTGATGGTGCGGCTTTGGGTGTGGAAGTTGTTCCTTCTGCCTTTTTCACGTCCTTATACTGGTAAACCTTTTCTTTTGGTTTTCCTGTAAACGGTTTGTGAGAAGATCCTCCGTATGAACTTCCTCCTCTTGAACCGCCACGATCATATCCACCAGAACTTCTCCCACCTCTTTGATAGGAACCGTGTCCACCACGACGATCTTCACGATCATTTTCTACAAAGGGGATAACGCGATGAGCTGGTAATTCAGGGAGAGGGGAAACAGTAATACGTGTTCTGATCAATCGCTCGATGATCTGAAGATCACGTTTTTGATCTGGGGTTACAAACGAGATGGCTTTTCCAGATTTACCCGCACGTCCTGTTCTTCCGATACGATGAACGTAATCTTCTGCTTGGTCTGGGAGGTCAAAGTTGATCACAAGTTCAATGTTTGAAACATCGATTCCACGTGATGCAATGTCTGTTGCGACAAGGACGCGAATTCTTCCGGATTTGAAGCCGTCGAGGGCGTACTTACGTTGTGCAAGAGATTTGTTTGAGTGAAGTTCTGCGGCCGTGTGCCCCATTTTTTCAATCACATGCATGATTTTCTTTGCGCCATGTTTTGTGCGACTAAAAACAAGAACAGTTCCTTTATAATCTGTCAGTAACTTATCAAGTAAACGAAGTTTATCTCCTTTACCAACCATGAAAAATTCTTGTGTAACGGTTTCAATGGCTGTTCCTTGTGGAGCAACTTCAATACGAAGCGGTTTTCTCATGTACTTTTCCGCAATCTGAGAAATTTTTGTTGGCATGGTTGCTGAGAACAACATGGTTTGACGTTCTTTTGGAACTGTCGCAAGAATTTTTTTGATTTGAGGTTCAAATCCCATATCAAGCATTCTATCCGCTTCATCCAAAACAAGAACTTTGATATTTTGAAGTCCAAGAATTTTTTGGTCAACGTGATCAATCAAACGACCAGGAGTTGCAACAATAACGTGTGGCTTGTTTCTGAGCGCACGAATTTGTGGGCTCATCGCAGCTCCACCAATCAAGATGGCTGTTCTAAGACCAAAAGGTTTGCTGAGTTTTTGTAATGTTTCATCAACTTGTAAAGCGAGTTCACGTGTTGGTAACAAAATAAGTCCCTGTCCTTTATTGACGGAAATTTGCTGCATGAGCGGAATCGTAAACGCGAGTGTTTTTCCGGTTCCTGTTTGGGCGATTCCGATAACATCTTCACCTGTTGTGCCGATAGGGATCGCTTTTTGTTGAATTGGGGTCGGATGATTGAATCCGATTTTTGTGAGGTGGGCAAGAAGATCTGGAAAGATCCCAAGACCGTCAAAAGACGGCTTTTGTGAGTCTGTCATAAGTTTGGCTGTCCGTATTGTTGCGGACAGAAAATAAAATTACGACCCGATGACTTCAGGTCGTAATCAAACAGACAAGAGCTCGAGTCATGCTCGAAACGTATCGAGCGAAGTTATGGCGAAAGACTATCATGAAAATTTGGTTCCGTCAATGGTTTGGGCCTATTAACATCAATTCATTGATGTTTCGTTCGAGATCGGCAAAGAAAAAACCTCCGAGTTACTTAGAAACAGGGAGGTTAGAGGAGGAAGATCGCCGGCGTTTGCTTGCCGCGAGCTTTTGAAGTGCTGCCATTTTTGCTTTTTTCACACCGAGCCATGCATGGCCACTGAGCGACAAACAGCCAAACGCAAGTGCTGTGCCAATGAAGATGCTCACGACCATTTCTTTGAATGCAGCGTGTTCTCCACCCGGAAGCAGAGCTGCTGCAGCCACGGCAAAAACTTCGACCCAGATCTTGTATTTACCAAACCGATTGGCTGCTCCCTTGCCACCAAATTCGAGTGCGCGACGAATCGCACGGAATCGAAGAAAGGTAAGAAAGAGTGCTACGAGCAAGCTAGCCCAGAGAAAGACATGGTCTACGATAAACCATGAAAGCGGGAGGATTGCAAAGAAATACCACTGTTTGTCGCTGAACGGATCAAGGACAGTTCCGTAGTGCGACGATCCTCGGAGCTTTAGTCTCTCTGAGAACGGAAGATTGTATTCCGTATCATCGTGTGTTCGTGGACGGGTTTCTTTTGGAATTCCATCAACGTCATCTTGGTAACGGGCCAATGCCCCATCAAAGAAGTCGAGAAGTCCAGCCCATGCATAGAACAAGGCGCCTGCCGTCATACACAAGAGCCAGATGAGCGTCTCAAATCTCAGAGATGAGATTGAAAGAAATGTACAGAAGAGGAGAGGTAGGAAGAATAGGATCCGTGCTCGTGTGAGGAGTACAGTATTCTTCTTGTAGTAGAAGTTACGCAGTTCGTGAATTGCGTAAAAGACAGATGTTCCAAATGTGCCCCAGAGCCATGGTGTAAAATCATGTTCCTTGTTCAGAAACAGATTCGCCACAATAAAACAGAGGAACATCGGGATGGAGAGAATGATTCGCCACATGGTGAGCCAATTGGGCGTTGTCCCAATCTCTTCGAATCGTTTTGCGACTCGGTCGGCGAATTTCTTGTTGACCATATTTTGGTCTTCAAGCAGAGCTACAATTTCTTGATCTTGTTTATCCATCGGTTTCCCCCTTATCAAGAAACTGAAGGTTAGCAATAAATTCGCTGTTTGTCAATGTTCAATCAAATGAAAATGTTGTATACTATTGGTGATAATATAAATCGAAACGGTTTATTATCCCGTTTCATTACTTTACTTTTATGTCTTTTTTTCCAACATGGAATGAAAACAAATTGTTTGCCGCCTTGCTTGCGGTCGTTTGTTTCTCGCTCGTTCTCTTTTTAGGAGCAAAAACAGTCGCGTCCATTCAAATTTCTCAGCGCCTTGATCAACCAAC
>CAIKXH010000155.1 GCA_903831335.1 Candidatus Uhrbacteria bacterium
ACAGAGGTGTGAACATGTGTTCAAAAACCTTTGTCACTTTTGTCGCATCTGACGCATTTGTCGCCTTTTTTATTTCTTGATCGCGATGCGCAGTTTTGCACTACGTGATCTTGGATTTGCTTTGATCTCCTCTCTTGTTGGTGCGATCGGTCTTTTTGTTTCGATCGTCAATTGCGGATGTGTTTTGAAGAATTGCTTCACGATTCGATCCTCCAATGAATGGAACGTAATGATCCCGAGCTTGCCGCCGATACCAAGCGTATCAACGCAAAGCGGAAGGGCCCGCTCCAACTCTCCTAATTCATCATTCACGGCAATGCGCAGTGCTTGAAAAATTTTCGTGGCTGGATGCGTAGGACCATGCTGATGGATCACGGTTGTGATCAAATTCGCAAGATCAGTCGTTGTTTCAATAGGTGTGTGCCTTCGTGTTTCCACAATGACCTGCGCGATTTGCGCAGCACGCATTTCTTCGCCATAAATGCGAAAGATGCGAGCTAACTCTTCTTCACTCCACTCCTGCACAATTTGAGCAGCGGTTACTTCCGACGTCGGATCATAACGCATATCAAGCGGACCTTCCTTCATAAAAGAAAATCCACGAGACGCATCTTCAATATGCAAACTGGAATATCCCAAATCGAGAAGCATTCCATTTGCGTGATTGAAGTGATGCTCATTCGCAAGCTCAGCCACATTGGCATACGTATCGTTTACATAAACGATCGCATCACCATGCTTCATCAGGCGCTCACGCGCAATTTGAAGATTGACTGGATCACGATCAATAGCAAGGAGACGGCCCCCAGGGAGGATGCGTGATGCGATGGCATCTGCATGTCCTCCCTGCCCCACGGTTCCGTCAATCCATACTTGGTTCGGCTCCGGTTGAAGATGATGAATCACCTCCTCAAGTAAGACAGGAATATGTTGGATCTTGGTCATATATTTCTGCCCCCTTTTAGCCGGGAGAATCCACTTGTGTCATTGCGAGCGAAGCGAAGCAATCTTTTCGACACGACACGAAATGCAAAGATTGCTTCGTCGTCGATGACTCCTCCTCGCAATGACAAATGTATTTTCCCGGCCCTCCGAACTACACACCGAGTTCTCCTAGTTGTTCAGCGACAGACTCTGCATCCTCTTCCATCTTGAGCTTATAGGCGTTCCAAGATGACTCGTCCCAAAGTTCGAGACGATTGTAGAGTCCGGCGATGACAACAGACTTATGAAGACCGGCGTAGGTTCGGAGATATTCCGGTAACATGACTCTTCCCTGTTTATCAACCTCCACGTCCATGGCACCCGCAAGCATGAGCCGGGCGAAGGCGCGTGAATTTGATTGCCCCAGGGGCAAGCTCGCTAATTTCTCAGCAAGTTTGTCCCACTCCTCCTTGGGGAACAGAAATAAAGACGTGTCGAGACCGCGTGTAACGACCGCACCCTTAGACAAATCCGCGCGAAACTTTGTAGGAATCGCTAAACGTCCTTTGTCGTCAAGATTGTGTTTATACTCGCCTATGAACACAAGATGCGGTAAGTGGTTTTTTATTTTTTAGAAAAAAAGCGAGCACCGAACGTGTTTCAGTTCGATCCCCACTCTGTACCACTTGCTACCATTTTAAACCACACAGAACCACGGGTCAACACAATGTTCCACTTGAGATGTGGATAAGTGTCGCTATTGTGTCATCCTGAGGAAGTTCGACGACCGAAGGATCTCTTTCGACACACGAGATTCTTCGTTTCACTCAGAATGACATAAATAAAAAAAGAACCTTCGTGAGGTTCCCTTTCTTTTTTACCTTCTCTCCTCGTTCAACTCCGGCACATCATCGACAACCTCAACTGTAAATCCAATTCTTCCCATCACCTGTCCACGCTCTGTTTCCATTCTCACTCTCCACTTCCCTGGCGCGAGATTTGATTTCAAAGAATATCCGCGATACCCCTCATCACGTCCGCCAGAAAGCGTAAACGACAATCGATCTTTATCGATCCATTTTTTCTGAACATCATCATAATACTGCCATCGATGTACAATGGTTGTTTTTAATTTAAGCGGCGCAAAAATCGCAGAATACACATACACCCGATTCGCAGATGGTACATGAATAACTTGTCCAGGAACCACTCGATCGAACCAGGATTCTTTTTCTGTAAGCATCACATACCCATCCCCACTTCGCTCGATTTTATGATAAACACCAGCCTCACGAAGAGACAGTGGAATCGGTGGAATCACGTTTAAAACATACAGCGCATTCATGGAAATAAATATCGCCATCATGACAAATAATATTTGCCTTTGAATTTGATGAATCACTTTGACGTATCTCGATAAAATGTTCGCAATGATCCACACAAAAACAAACCCGAGGATTCCAGCTGCAACAAACAGGATCGGGTTTAAGGAATTGAATGCGTATGGAAGAAAAAGGGCAAGCAAAGAAAATGAAACAAAATAAAACAATCCAAT
>CAIKXH010000156.1 GCA_903831335.1 Candidatus Uhrbacteria bacterium
GCCTTGCTTCTTTGGAGAGCTCTTTTTGCCGTCTCTATTGATGAAGACACTGCAGAGGCAAATGGGCTTCCGGTAAAATGGTTAAATAGAATCTTGGCCATCCTTGGCGCAGCAACCATAGCCATATCCATGAATGTTGTTGGTGTATTGCTGATAGGGGCGCTCATGGTGATTCCTGTACTCGCTGCCATGCAATTTAAACGTGGTTTTCACACAACCTGGATCATCTCTCTCTTTGTCTCAATCATCTCGGTTGTTGGTGGTTTGCTTTTGTCTTATTACTACAATCTCGCGAGCGGTGGAACGATTGTTCTTGCAACCATTGTCTGTTTTAGTCTGGCTTCGATATTTTCAAAAAAAACGGTATGAAATTTAAAAACGCTTTTTTTGGAATTCTCGTCGTCCTTCTGTGTCATGGAATTCTGCTTCTTACGGATGGGTACGGCAGAATTTATCAAATAGATACCCCCATGCATTTGATGGGTGGTTTTGCGATTGGAATGCTTGGGCTTGCTATTCATTCCCAGGTGTCTTCAAAGCACCATACAAAATCATCGCCTTGGTGGTATCATTACGCTTTTGTTGCTGGGTTTGTGATGCTTGTTGGAGTGGCATGGGAATTTCATGAGTTCATCTTGGATCAAACAGTGAATATTTGGTATCAACTTCCCATCACACAACCATCTTTGAGAGACACTATGAAAGATCTATTCAACGATTGGATTGGAGCAAGTGTAGCGTTTTGGGTTTTCTGGAAAAAGTAGTTTGTGATTAGGATTGAAAGTGTGTTTCCCGCCTAATTACGAACTTCTAACTCTAAACATCGCCCCTCGTACCGTTTCTTTTCATGATTGAATCATCGTGTTAGTATCGATATACATGAAGCTTATCTCAGCATTTATTTTACTGACCACATTGTTTGTCGGCCTCACATTTGGAGGCATGTCTGTTTTTGGTATGGGTGATGACATGCATATGGGGGATCTTGAGTGTGTGAATCATTGTATTGATACCTCAATGATTCCGATGGTGGCGTCTACATCATTACCTGAATTGTTTTTCACCTTGCTGTGTGTTTTGTTTGTTGTTGTACAAACAAGAGCCTCATCTGTTCCGTTTGCTGTTAAGGTTTGGCAACGCCTCACAGAACCCATACGACTATTTTTACTGTCAAAAAATCTTGCCACCATTGTTTTGCGCAATTGAACCAAACAAATGATTCATTCTAAATCATGCTTGTTTGGTTTTTATTTATGGAAACAGTTACTTTTTTCTCTGCCCTTATTTTAGGTCTCGTGGCTGGTACATCATCTTGTCTTGCTGTGTCAGGAGGGCTTTTGTTGTCGATTGTGGGAAAAGCTCATGATCGTCTTGGCATGATGTCAAAACAGGTTCGCATTCGTTTTACGATCCTGTTTGTTGTTGGTCGGATTGTCTCTTACGGATTATTGGGAGGACTTATTGGTTGGCTTGGTTCTTCGTTTACGTTTTCACCAACCGCAACGGGAATTATTACACTCATTGCAGCGGCCTACATGATCATTGCCGGGCTTGAAATGCTTGAAGTTGCACCGAATTGGTTGAAGTGTGCGATTCCACGCCCACCAAAGTGGATTTCAAATCGCATCTTAGACGCAGAAGGAAATCCAAACCCACTTGCTCCATTCGTACTTGGAGCCGCAACGTTCTTTTTACCTTGCGGGTTTACACAATCCTTGCAGATTTATGCGCTTACAACCGCTAGTTTTTGGACGGGCGCCATGCTCCTTGCGGCATTTGCAATCGGAACCGCTCCGGCACTTCTTGCAATTGGATTTGCATCTGGTGCGCTGAATGGCAAACACGGAAAATGGGTTTTGAAATTTGCAGGTTTGTTGATTGTGTTTCTTGCCATTGGAAATATCCAAAACGGATTAACTCTTCTCGGACATCCGATCCAATTTGTCTCTGCGGAAAATTCCACTTCAGGGTATCGGATTGTCTCACCAGCCATTGATGCGGCTACAGAATCACCAAATGGAACAGGTGCAGCTGAAGATGTAAACGGTGTTCAGTTTTTGAATATCACCCTTACAAATTCTGCGCCCTATTATGCTCCATCAAATAAACTCTCTGTAAGAGCCGGTAAGCCCGTTCGTCTTGTTGTGAAAGGGGATGCGGGGGGCTGCAGAAGCGTTTTTCAGATTCCAGGTTTGGATGTTGAGTTATTGTTGAATAAAGAAACAAATGTGACAGATTTTACTCCAACAAAAAAAGGATCTTATACGTTTAGTTGTTCTATGGGAATGTACCGCGGAACATTAACTGTCCTCTAATATGTCTACAAAAAAAACACTTGGTATACGCGGCATGCATTGTGCAAGCTGCTCTCTTACGATTGAACGTACATTGAAAAAAATGGATGGAGTGGAATCTGTGGATGTTAGTTATGGAACAGAAAAGGCAAAGATTCAGTTTGATGAATCAAAAGTGGATGTAGAAAAAATGTCTCATCTCATCACTCCGCTCGGATATACATTGATTGATGAAACACCACACACAATGTCTGCAAAGGAAATGGGGATGTCAGAAAACGAGCATGCAGAACATTTAGGGCTTCATCAATCAAAGGAAGAAAAACAAAAAGAACTTGATCAAATGAAAAATGGGTTGGTTGTCGTGATTCCGCTCGCGATATTCAGTTTATTGCTGATGAGCTGGGAGGTTCTGGCGCAATTGAATGTTGTTGCAGAGATGAATGCTGTTTTAAAAACATTCTTTCATCATCTGTTGCCGATTTTTGCTACGTACACACTGTTTGTTGTCGGTAAACCATATCTTCTTGGGCTTTTCCGCTTTTTTCGATATGGGAAAGCGAACATGGATACTCTTATTGGACTTGGAACGCTCGCGGCGTTTTTATACAGTTTTGTTGTTTCCGCATTTGAAAATGTCTTGAGCCCCTACCTTGATGTAGAGATGTCCTATTATGATGTCACGATTGTTGTTATTGCATTTGTGGCGCTTGGGAAATTCTTGGAAATGCGTTCTAAATTGAAAACAGGAGATGCGATTCAAGCGTTGCTTACATTGCAAGCAAAAACAGCGCTTGTTATCCGAGATGGAAAGGAGATAGAACTTTCGCTTGATCAGGTTGTTCATGGCGATGTATTGATCGTAAAGCCTGCGGGAAAGATTCCTGTCGATGGCGTTGTTCTTGAAGGTTCGTCATTTGTTGATGAGTCCATGATTACAGGTGAGCCAATTCCCGTTGAAAAATTGATCGGTAGTTCGGTCGTTTCAGGAACAATGAATACAACAGGTTCGTTTACGATGAAGGCAACGAAGATCGGTTCAGAAACAATGCTTGCCCGAATCATTCAGATGGTTGAGGACGCACAAGGAAGTAAGGCACCAATTCAGGCGCTTGCTGATCGGATTTCGGGTGTATTTGTTCCTGTTGTTTTGGTGATTGCGTTTATCTCGCTCATTCTTTGGTTGGTTGTTGGTACCCGCACGATCGGATTCTCACAAGCCCTCACATTTGGTCTTACTTGTTTTGTGGGTGTGCTTGTGATTGCTTGCCCATGTGCACTTGGTCTCGCAACCCCAACAGCGATAATTGTGGGAGTTGGAAAAGGGGCGCGAGAGGGAATTTTGATTAAAGACGCGGCGACCCTCGAACGTCTACATCAAGTGAATGTTGTTGTTGTCGATAAGACCGGAACGATTACGAAGGGAAAGCCAGAAGTTGTTTCTGTCATCCTGAGCGGAGCGAAGGATCTCGCGTCAGAACAGAAACTCTTCTCAATCCTTGCATCCCTTGAGTCAAAATCTGAGCACCCAATCGCAGAAGCGATTGTGGCTCATGCAAAAGCAAATCAAATGGATTTGCCAGCGGTAAGTGCATTCGAAAGCATAAAAGGTAAAGGACTTCGCGGAACTGTCGAACAGGTTGAATTCTTTGCGGGAAACGTGAAGCTCATGCAGGATCTTCAATTGAATTTCGATACAGCTCTTGTCGAAAAGGAAACATTGGCTGGCAAAACTCCTGTCATCTTTGCAACAAAAGAAAAAGTTCTCGGTATTGTCTTTGTGGCCGACGCGATAAAGCCTGAGGCGATCGAAGCTGTGGCGAAGCTGCATAGGCGTGGAATCAAAGTCGTGATGCTTACAGGAGATCACAAAAACACCGCCAGATTCATCGCAGATCAGGTTCATATCGACGATGTCGTCTCAGAGGTCATGCCACACGATAAACTCGCTAAGATCAAAGAATTACAAGCGGAGGGAAAGGTTGTTGCGATGGCAGGTGACGGGATCAATGACGCTCCAGCACTTGCGCAGGCAGATGTCGGAATTGCGATGGGAACAGGAACAGATGTTGCAATCGAGTCCGCTGGAATCACGTTACTTGGTGGCGATCTCTCGAAACTTGTAAAAGCGATTCATCTATCGGAAATCACCATGCGCGGAATCAAGCAAAACTTGTTCTGGGCATTCGTATACAACATTGTTGGAATTCCACTTGCGGCTGGTCTATTCTATCCATTATTCGGTCTGCTTCTAAACCCAATCTTTGCTGGTGCTGCGATGGCGTTCTCAAGTGTGAGTGTGGTTGGAAACTCGCTTCGGTTGAAAACAAAGAAACTCTAATCGTGCTAAAATACTCTTGTGAAAGCAAGGGGATTTTATTCAATCAACAGAATCTATGTCTTATCGAGGAAACATGAAGACGCTTACAGATGAGAACGAATATTTTCGTCGCGTGATTTTTACAGGAAAGAAATCACAATTTGTTGTTATGAGCATTCCACCTGGCGGAGAAATCGGAGAGGAAACACATGAACATGTTGAGCAAACCCTTTATTTTCAATCAGGATTCGGTGAATCTATCTTGAATGGAGAAATGCAACCAATTAGCGGTGGAGATGTTGTAATTGTTACACCCGGAACAAAACATAACTTCAAAAATACAGGCGACCTTCCATTGAAGGTCGCAACCGTGTACGCACC
>CAIKXH010000157.1 GCA_903831335.1 Candidatus Uhrbacteria bacterium
GGAGCGAACGTATCACTACAAGATGACATTACTCTAAAGAAATTTATTGATTTGGTTGATGAAGAGTCGTGGCATGAATTTATGCCGACTGGTTTAACAAAAGAAAAGTTTCGTGACTTTATCAAATACTACGATGAAGATGTTTTTAAAGGTGTCACTCACAGTATCCGTGCCAAAGCCTATGATTGCGATGGTTTGTTGCCTACCGAGCGCATACAAGCGATTGCTGAAATTTTTGGCACCTTCAAGAATCCCGATAAAGAAACAGTACTGACACCGTGGAGTGTGGTGAATCTTCATTTAACGAAAGTCTTTGGCGGGCATGATTTTTGTAGTGGAGTCACAGATAAAACAGGAAGACCAGAGTGGATAAGCCGTGATGTCGATACAAGTGTATGGACACAAGACAACACAAAGATACTTGAGATTAATTCAAAATCCGGATTATATCCATTGCTCTCGGCGTATAACGTTTACTCCAGACAGCTTATAAAGAGTAAAAAACCTGAAGAGAAAGTGTTTCAACAGCTATGGCAAACGGTATTGTCAGATAATATTTATGTGCTTTGCAAGAGTCCGATGGCGAAGAGTATTACACTCCGAACGATTGCTGGTTATAGCGGAGCTAAGACAAATATCGTTTATATTGAAGACTTGGTAGAAAAATTACAACAAAAAGGTATTTATAAAGGTTACAGCTTGAAAGATGAATTATCGAAAAAATTTAGTGATCGAGATATGAAATTTACTGCCGTTATAGGAAATCCGCCGTATCAAGCTACCACCGATACTAATTTTTCTGCACCCATATACCATCTGTTTTTTGAGGCAGCCAAGAGCCTGAATCCTGACTATGTTAGCCTGATTCACCCTGCGCGGTTTTTGTTCAACGCTGGTGCTACGCCAAAGGAGTGGAATAAGCAAATGCTCAATGACCCGCATTTAAGCGTTCCGTTATACGAACCAAATTCGCAAAACATATTCTCCGGGGTAGATATAAATGGTGGTATCTGTGTTACCTTTTGGAATAAAAAACAATTAAATGGAGGGCTAGGTGGAAGATTTGTCGCAAACGAAGAACTTCAAGGTATTTTGACAAAAGTAAAATCTGGGGGATTTGAAAAAATTATTCTTCCTCAAACAAAGACAAATAAACCACTGGATAAATTATTTCCAAGGGAAGTACGTATTCGACCTAATTATTTTGAAAAGTTTCCAAATGATTTCATCCCTAAGAAGTCAGCTAGTCACATCATTAAAATTATTGGCTTAGAGAAGGGAAACAAGCGCTCAGAACGATATGCGAAAAAAGAGATAATGGATGATTCAAATCTAAGTAATTGGAAAGTATTTTTACCAGAATCTAATGGTAGTGGGGCTTTGGGTGAAGTTTCCTGCACACCACTCATTGGAGAGCCTATTTTAGGAGCGCCATTTTTTGGATGCACTGGCTCATTTATGCAGTTTGGGTCATTCGATAAACAATCAGAGGCAATGAATTGCATGAAATACATAAAAACAAAATTTTGTAGGGTTATGCTCGGAACACTCAAAGTTACAAAGCATAATACAAAGGAGACTTGGAAAAATGTACCATTGCAAGATTTTACAAACAAATCTGATATTGATTGGACGAAATCTATTCCTGAAATAGATAAACAGTTGTATGTAAAATATGGATTGGATGAAAAAGAAATCGATTTTATCGAGACTCATGTGAA
>CAIKXH010000158.1 GCA_903831335.1 Candidatus Uhrbacteria bacterium
GGATTTTCAATTCAAACGCAAGTGGACAACTGATTGACAATGATTCGATTTTCGGCTATATTCTTTTGTTCCAAGGAGGAAAAGATGAATATTCTGTACTGTTTCGATCTTGATGGAACGCTCTACAAGTGGCAAAGGGTCGTTTGGGAGCACACACTGCGTGGTTTGCTTCACTATTTTCGCGATAATCTTGGCCTTCCGGTCGACATGACTCTGGAAGAGCAGCGCCGAATGAAAGCGAAGTGGGAAACAAACCACACGATTCTCGCGTACATCTACGAATTCAATCTGAATTTCGATGAGGTCTCCGAAGTGGTTGCGTCCTCCATCGAGGAAGCAGAGATTGAAGCGCGTGATGGAGCGGAGACGATTCGGAATCTTCCAGGAGACAAGCTCGTTTTCACAAACTCAGCAGAAGTTGTTGCAAAGGTTCTTTTGAAGAAAATCGGGATGCTCGACGGGACATTCACGCACGTCATCGGACTGAGCCGACATCTGCATTCGGCAAAACCGCACGTGAAAAGCTATAGTCGTGTCCCACAATACAAAAGGACGGTCATGGTCGATGACATTCAAAAAAACCTGCTTGTCCCCCATCAACTTGGCTGGCACACGGCATGGTTTCCCGAAGAAGAACCCACCGAACCAACACTCGTTCCTCCGCCACACATCCATCATCAAATCCGCTCACTTGCAGATTTGCACCAGATCTAGATTCGTTCACACAGAACGAATCTTTTTTTATAATCGTTCTGCAATCAGATATCGACACCCTTCCGCCCCAACGACAACAAAATGTTCTGTTCCTCTTGGAATTTCAAAATAATCATGAATACCAAGATGGACTGTTTGATACCCAATCGTGATTTCTACGTCACCAGAAAAAATGATCATTTTGTGATCACGATCATGGGCATGCTCATCATCATGTTCATGCGCAATGGCATCGCAAAACAACAGATTCGAATATCCATCTTTTATAAGCTCTGCAATCCATTCAGATTCTGTCATAAGAAATGCGTTTTTGTTGATATTCTTTTACTCCATTTAACCAGCCTCCCGTAAAATACTTCTCTGGTTCGAATGTTTCGACAGAAACCCATTCAAACTTTTCATGATTCGTTCCAAGAACGATGTCGCCTCCAAGATACTGCGCCCGATAACCGATCGCGAAAATCCTTCGCTTCTCTCGCTCCCCCGTCGCCAGAATCTCATCCCGCTCATGGCGCATCATGACAATAGGATCTTCCAGACGGTACTGAACAGATTCACCCAACTCTTCTTTCATTTTTCTTTCAGCGATCTGCTCAAGTGGAACTTCGAAGTCTCCCTCTCGTAAACGTCCGCCAGGAATATCCCAATCTCCAAATCTATCTTTGGTAATCAAAAGATTCCCATTTCCATCTTCAAGAAATACTTTTACCGCAACAAAGTAGAGATCTTTTGATTGTTCCATAAAATATTTCTCTTAGCGCAACAAAACATGTTTAAACCATTTCTCCTGAAACAGGACAGCACTTTCGATTTCCTCATCTGTCATTGTTGTCTCTTCTGGCATCACAACAAGCTTATCGTCATCATCTTCTAATCGATGAATAATTGCTTTTACAACTCCATTCGCCTTATCAACCGCATGATCTGTTCCAAGATAGTACACATCCAACTCCTCCCCATCTGGTGCGATGACACCTGGAAGAAATCCATAGTTCACCTCATAGATAAAGCCGTGTTTTGGGTGACTGCTTCCTAATGGTCTATCTATCACAACATCAACTTCTTTTCCAAGAAATTGTTTCGCCAAGGTCAGAGATTTTGATTCAATATCGAGTATAGGCAACCATAGTAACATGCTGATTCCAAATAAAACAACGATCATTTTCACGATCGTTGTTTATGAATCATTTACACACCATGACACTTCTTGAAGTGCTATCTTAATGGATCACACTTTTATATTAAACTTACAGAAAGAATAATACATAGCCAGATTGATTTACAAAAACCATCTGGTTATATGGGGGCTAAATCGCCACATCTACATTTAGCTTCTTGATAAAATCCTCAAACATCCTCTCTTTCAAATCCTTTTCTTCCTGATAACCTGGCATTTTAATTCTAATGAAATGCGGAAGGCCAATTTCGTGTTCACCAAAAAGAGTAATGTATTCTTCGCTTTCATTATTCAAGAGTGAACGTATCCAGGATTTATTATTTTCGTTTTTTTCTTCACAATTCTCGCACGTCCAAAAATTTAATTCTTCAACTGTTCCATAACCGCATTCATGTATTTCACGAATATCAAAGTTCTGACACGAAAGACAGCGATATAAGTTATGTCTTGGATATTCCATAGGAATATTTTAATGTGACAAATTTTGTTTATAACCCCATATCTATTGCTTCGTCGACAGAAATACTTCCATCTGCGACAAGCTCTTGCGCTTCCTCACTCAATTCTTTGAAATCTTCGATCTGATCTGGTTCCAACTCCCCGTCGGCAACCATTTCAAGGATATCTTCGTCGTCCATATATTAAATATATCTATCATGAAACCATGAATCAGAGTCTTCAAACAATTCATTGGCCAATGAATAGATGATTTGGTGATTCAAAATTTCGTTTGTTAATCCAATGGGTATCTGTTCATATCCATAATAACAACCCGCCAACGCCCCTGCTACCGCCGCAAATGTGTCAGTATCATTCCCCTCTGTATCAATTACATTATCCAAAGAGAAACACTTCATTATTGTATCCGCATAATTTTCTGAGGTGATCCAAGCCCACAAAGCAATGCGCAAGGTATCAACACAATAACCGCTCACAGGATATTGAAAATCAACTTTAAGATAATCAATCGATAATACATCAATCAATTCTTGCGGAATTTGATCTCCAAATTTATCCATCACCGCATCAAGCGTCCATGTTTTTGAAACTCCATCAATTATCAAGGATAGAATTGTATTGAACACAACACATGTCCATCCTGCGATCGAGTAGTTGTGTGTGATATAGGAAGAAAGCAAACTTTTATCACGTATCTCATTATAATTTCTCTGATACAAAAGTCCGATTGGAGCGCAACGCATTAAACTTCCATTTCCTCCCGCCCGATAATTTTCTCCTGTTAACGTTTCCAGATTTGGAAAATCGTGCATTAATGCTTTTATTGTTTGTTGCCCCGCTCCATAACTCCTATCTCCAAATGGAGTCATGTATCCCTCTGATAACCATTTTTGATATCTCAAAAACTGATCTTTAGGATCAAATCCATTCTCAACTAAACTTGATGCGAGACACAACATCATTGAGGTATCGTCTGTATAAAATCCAGCAGGAAAAACAATCTCGCCTCGCTGAAAATCGACCATCTCCAAATCATGTGATGCGAAATAATCTCTGATTTTAGATTGTCTCCAAAATTCAAAAGGAGCTCCTAATGCATCTCCAATTGCAAGTCCGACAAGGCAACCTTTGTATTTATCTCTAATTGGATGAAACATAATTAAAACAATCTTCCCATTGCTACTGCATCTGTTACCTTTGCCAGCTCACATATTTCTTCCATAGAAGCATTATTTTCTTTCAATCTATAGAAATGATTTTCACCAAGAAGAATATATGACCATTCCCGATCCATGCGTTCATGTGTTGGGAGTGAATTTATTCTTTTTACCCAATCCAATGTTGCAAGTTGTTTCTGTTTTACATTTGGATCATTAAGATCCTTGTCTGCTTTAGTTTCAATGAGATAAATTTTATTTGCAGTTTTTACAACGAAGTCAGGAGAATAAAGCGAGAGTAATCCATCAGTACGGATATACGAGATGGTCGCAAACGAATGATAGAATTCATTAACTTTTATAAGACTTTCAACGCTTGAATCTGTGTCGGCATAAAGCATTAGATTCTTTTCATACTCACCTTTATTTGATGGGTATGCCAACCGCTCATAAATAGTTTTCACGATATCGAGAGAAAAATTCTCTCTCATTCGAAGTTCGGTAACTTCTGAATAATAACGTCTCTCAACTTTTGCCTCTGTCGGCTTTATAGATTGTTGCATTTCAAAAACAGCCTTACCGATTTCTTTTACGATA
>CAIKXH010000159.1 GCA_903831335.1 Candidatus Uhrbacteria bacterium
AATCAACCAGATTTTCGACAGATATGTCGACACATATAAAAAAGCTGCAGAAAAAGGATATGTGTACAATAACCCATACGGAGCAACGGTCATGATTGATGAAAAAACAAAACAACCATTCCTTATGGATTGGTATCAACACGCAACAGGTTCTATTGATTCAGAAGGTCCAGTTCAACAAAAATATTTAGAAGGCCTCAAACAAATAGAAGATTTTAGAAAAGACACTATGGATCAATGGAGTCAAACAAAAGCAGATGGAATTCGCGCACAAATATAATAACAAACACAGAACCAGATATGAACGAACATTCCATTGAATCATACCAAACAAATCCGCATAACCGCGATCAAGTTTTACAAAGCCAAACTCCTGAACACATTCTGAAAATTGCAGAGGAATTGTTTCACATTGATTTAAACAACACAGACAAAGTATTAAAAAAGATTGGTTCGCTCAGCTTGTCAGAAAAAATGAGTGACCAAGAAATGGGAATGAAACTCGCAAGAGTGCATGAAGCCTTTATAAAGGCAAAAGATCGGGTTGCGAATCCAAAAAAAGAGGAGCTGCCAATCGAGTTCGAAAAAGCCGCATAGAAAAAAACGACCCATTGGGTCGTTTTGGTTTAGAGTTGTCTCAACACATTTCGTACCTGCTGCACTGCGTCCGCGATTGATTCATACTGAACGTGGTACACCACAGCAGGATTTCCTGTCACGAATTCAGAAACATTGATTCCCTTTTTCGAGAGAAGGATCACTGGTTTTTCATGTTTTTCAGCGAGAACGATTTCTCCACCAACTCCGAAGGCCGGACTCGAGACTTCGGCGATGAGAACATCGCACGCGGGAATTTGCTGTTCGCTCCAGCGATAAAGAAGATCTTCACTGTGCTCTTTTGAGAGTTCGTCGTGCGGACCATCGCGAAACGGAATCACAGTTGAACAACCAAGTTCCACACACATCACATCAAGCGCCCCAATCAACTCTTTCATCTCAGACAAATTCGTTTGAGTGAATGCGTGAGAAAAGAAAATGGAACGACAACTTGGTGTAAGTGTTTCCGCAAACACACGATCACGACTGAATCTCTCGTGTGCATCATCGACAACGTAGACGTTTCGAACACCAGCATCAATCATGGATTTCCAACAATGTTCACAGCACCACCAGTGCCCAAACATGTACGTATCAGATCCGGCAATGTTGATTCCTTGTTCGGCCGCAACCTGCATAAGCATAGTTTCTGCGTGTCCGATTGAGTCATGCAAAGAACAAAGTTCATATCCGGTTCCGCTTGGACAATCGAGGACAACGCGCGGACAAACATGTTTTGTTCCGCTACCGCGATTAAATCCGTTTCCGGCGCGCGCAACCACTTCCCCGTCTTTCACAAGCACGATGCCGACTGGGTACAATGAATCCCCCGCACAGTCTTTACGAGCCTGTTCGGCGGCAATCATGTGTGGGTGATCAAAAGGAACGTACTGAAACTGTTTCCCTTCTGGCAAGTAAGGATAGTCGATCATACAACCTCGTAATGGAGCAAAACCGTCTGCTCGCCAAGTTGTTTCGATTCAACGAATTGGAGCTTAACATCTCCGAACGATTCTGCAAGTGGAATACCCTCTCCAAACAAAATAGGCTCAACAGTGAGATACAGATCCGTTACAAGCTTTTCACGAAGAAACGAAGAATACACAAATGAGCCACCACCAATCACGACGGATGTAACACCCTCTGATTCTAATCGACGGATCAAATCCACAGGAGTCTCTTCGACAAACTCGAGTCTTGTTCCGTTTTCATCAAGCGGAACATTCTTTTCTTTCATGGAAGCGTCAAGCGTAAGTACGATCAGTCTTCGACCCTTAAGTGGTTTTCCGATCGTGTCGAATGTCCGTTGACCCATAATCACCGTCCCTGACTCTTTTGTTTTCTCGATAAAAAATGCTGTGTCTTCTTTTGAAGTCCACTCCAAAGAAGATTGATCTCGTGATTGAGCGATTTTTCCGTTGACCGACAAAGCGGCGATGAGGAGAATTTTCATAATTCTAGCTGCGTCATCTCGAGCGAAGCG
>CAIKXH010000160.1 GCA_903831335.1 Candidatus Uhrbacteria bacterium
AAGTGTATCGAACAGCTGCGTCAAAAAAGTCTGCGCTTGAGCGAACAGAACTCCAAAAAGAAAAGACGGGAGTTTTTACGGGGGCGTATGCGACGAATCCAGCGAACGGGGAACAGATTCCTGTTTGGGTCGCGGATTATGTAATAACAACGTACGGAACCGGAGCGATCATGGCAGTGCCGGCGCATGACGAGCGTGATTTTGAGTTTGCAAAGAAGTATCAATTACCAATAAAAAAAGTTGTTACTCTCGATGGTGATTTTTCTGATGTTAATCTGGATAAAGCGTTTACGCTTGAAGGTGTTGCGGTCCGATCGGATTTTCTCGACGGTCTCGCGACCGTAGACGCAAAACAAAAAATGATTGCTTGGCTTGAAGAAAAACAAATTGGAAACGCAAAAACAACGTTTCGTATTCGTGATTGGCTTGTCTCTCGCCAACGTTACTGGGGAGCGCCGATTCCAATTATTTGGTGTGAAGAACATGGAGCGCAGCCCGTCGAAGAATCTCAGTTGCCTGTTGAACTTCCGACAGATGTGGACTTTAAACCGACAGGAGAATCTCCGCTTGTGGATTCAAAAACATTTCATGATGTGAAATGTCCTGTGTGTGGAAAAGCCGCTCGTCGTGAATCGGACACAATGGATACATTCGTGGATTCATCATGGTACTACTTACGTTATACAGATCCGCACAACACAAATGCATTCGCAGACAAATCAAAGATTGATTACTGGTGTCCTGTTGACCTCTATCTCGGCGGAGCAGAACATGCGGTCATGCATTTGTTGTACTCACGATTCTTTGCATACGCACTTCATGATCTCGGTTACCTTAAATTCGAAGAACCCTTCTTGAAACTGAAAAACCAAGGTCTGATTTTGGGACCGGATGGAGATAAGATGTCGAAGTCAAAAGGAAACGTCGTGAATCCAGATGATGTGGTGATGGAATATGGGGCAGATGCGCTTCGGTTGTATGAAATGTTCATGGGGCCACTCGAAGATAATAAACCGTGGGATACCAGAGGTGTTGTGGGAGTGAGACGTTTCTTGGATAAGGTTTACAATTTGTCATTGCGAGCGGAGCGAAGCAATCCTTCCGAAAAGATTGCCGCGTCGTCGAAGACTCCTCCTCGCAATGACATGAAGGTTCTGCACAAAGCGATTAAAAAAATCACAGAAGATCTTCAGGAATTAAAATTCAATACAGCGATTTCTCAGTTGATGATTGTCTCGAATGCGTTTTCGGATGCGTCGGATATCGCACAAGAGACGTTTGAAGCATTCCTGAAACTTCTTGCGCCGCTCGCGCCACACATCGCCGAGGAGCTCTGGGAACAACTTGGGCATACAACTTCGATCTTCATAGAGCCGTGGCCGACATTTGATCCAGCGCTTATCGTCGATGACATGGTCACAATGGGCGTGCAGGTCAACGGAAAAGTGCGCGGAACAATAGAAATTGCACCGGACGCAGATGAGGCAACGGCAAAAAATCTTGCGATCATCGAACCAAATGTATTGAAGTGGATAGAAGGAAAAGAGATTGCAAAGATTATTTATGTGCCAGGAAAAATCTTTAATATTGTGGTGAAATAAATTTATGTCATTCTGAGCGCAGCGAAGAATCTCTTCGTGTGTAACTCGAGATCCTTCGGTCGTCGAACTCTCTCAGGATGACATTGAACTATTATGAACATCGTCATCATCGGAACCGGCTATGTTGGTCTTACGTCTGCGCTTGGATATACACAATTTGGACATAGAGTTGCGTGTGTGGATGTGGATGCAGCAAAAATTGCCCAATTAGATTTAGGACACGTTCCATTTTATGAAGCAGGACTTGCGGATGTTTTGCATGTTGCGCAAGAAGCGGGAACGATCATTTTTACCACAGACCTTGCTTCTGTTTTAACAGAAGCAGAACTTGTTTTGTTTGCGGTTGGAACTCCGTCAACCTCCACAGGAGAGGCAAATTTATCGTTTCTGGATCAGGCCGCAAAACAAGTAGGACAGTCGCTTGATCACGAAGCATTGCTTGTGATTAAAAGTACTGTTCCCGTTGGAACAAATCGTCGCATTCTTAAAATCGTTCGTGACACAATGTCAGAAGCTGGTCGCAGTGATCTTACAAGTCTGATTCAGATCGCTTCTTTGCCAGAGTTTTTGCGTGAAGGAAGTGCGCTTTCGGATTTCATGATGCCTGAGCGTGTTGTTGTGGGTGCAGATGATGAAGTTGCATATCGATTGATTGAAGAACTGCATCGTGGTATTCAAACCACATGGGTGAAGACAACGATTGAAACAGCCGAGCTCACAAAGTATGCGGCAAACGCCATGCTTGCGACGAAGATCTCTTTTATTAATGAGATTGCAAACATTGCAGAGCGCACAGGAGCAAACGTTGTTGATATTGCTCATGGAATCGGACTTGATTCACGTATTGGTCCACATTTTTTGCAGGCGGGGATTGGGTATGGTGGCTCATGTTTTCCAAAAGACGTTTCAGCCCTTCGCCAAATTGCCGGATCGAAAGGATATGATTTCAAATTATTGTCCGCGGTGATTGAAGTGAATAATCGCCAGCGCGATGTATTTGTGAAAAAGATTCAAGACGTTCTTGGTCACATAAAAGGACGTCGTATTGCCGTGTGGGGATTGTCGTTTAAAGCGGGTACAGATGATATTCGTGAATCCGCGAGTATTGATATTGTGCGCCGTCTTTATGGACTAGGAGCAGAGATTGTTGCATTTGACCCAGAGGCAATGGAGGCAGCAAAGAGTGTGTTACCTGATGGAATTCAGTTTGCCGGAACAGCCATCGATGCCTCTGAAGGGGCGGAAGCACTTATTGTTTTGACCGAATGGCCGGAATTTAAGGAAGTTTCGTTTGGAACACTGAAGACAAGAATGATTGATCCAATTGTTTTTGATGGAAGAAATTATTTACGTGATGTTCATCTTGAAAAGTTCGGGTTTACCTATGTGGGAGTTGGAATTTAAGAAAATCATTGCATCGCCATCAAGAACATTTGCTCTTCTTGCGGCGATGTTTTGTTTTGGAATTTTATTTGGGCCTCTTGCGATTTCTGTTTCGACAAGTGTGTTTGTGATTGTGCTTGGATGCTTGATTTTACTTTTTACGTTTCTGCCAATCCGTTCACATCAGATGATTGCACTCGCATTCTTTCTATTTGTGTTTGGATTATTTCGATACGCACAAAGCGAGATTCCAAAAAATATTCCAACCGTGCGTGATCGGGTGGGTGAGATTGTCCGTGTAGAAGGGGATGTGGTTTCAGAACCATCGATGGGTGCAAAGTCGCAGCAGGTCACGATCGGATCTGTGTCTATTGGCGACAAGCCTGTATTTGGGAACCTCCTGATCTCCCTCCCCTTACCAAAGGGAGGGCAGGGGTGGGGTCCTGTTGTGTATGGCGATCATTTGGTTTTTTCATGCTCCATACAAATTCCTCGTCCATTCAGTGGGTTTGCCTATGACCGCTATCTTCAAGCAAAAGGGACGCTTGCTCTGTGTCGATTTCCACACGATCTTGATCGTATCGCATCGAAACAAATCTCTGTCACGGGTTCCATTCTTTCTTTCAAAAATTCCCTTGTGGAAAAAATGAAACAACTATTTCCGGAACCGCACGCCTCGTTTTTATTTGGTCTTGTTTTTGGAGGAAGTGTTGGGCTTGATAAAGATATTCAAAATGATTTTTCAAAAACAGGAATGACACACATCTTGGCCGCATCTGGGTTTAATGTGTCTTTATTTACATTTGTCTTTTACGGATTTATTGCAACCCATCTCGGAAGGAAACGTGGGGCGGTCGCAACGGCTGTTTTACTTGTTGTCTACGTTATTATGGCGGGCGCAACAGCGGCTGTTATACGAGCGGCCGTGTTCGGAATGGTTCTTCTCGCTGGCTCTGCAATTGGACGTCGTGCACATGTGGTGAATGCCTTGTTGTTCACCGCTTCTCTCATGCTTTTTTGGAATCCTCGTTGGCTTCTCGACGACGTCGGATTTCAACTTTCCTTTGTGGCATTTGCGGCAATCATGTTTGTTGCCCCAAAGCTCGAGGAGCGTCTCGCGTTCATTCCCGAAACGTTCGGGATTCGTGATGCGCTTGCAGGTTCACTCTCGGCAATTTTTCTTACACTTCCGATCATCCTCTGGCAGTTCGGATCTGTTTCACTCATCGCCCCGTTTGCGAACGTCTTTGTCTTACCGCTTCTTCCTCTTCTCATGTTTTACACGATCGCCATCTTACCAATCGCTTGGTTGTCGATTCCAGTCGCAAAAGTTATCGCCATTCCATCCCTTTTTGGATCAAAATATATTTTATCCATGATTTCCATCTTTGCTTCACCGTCTTTTGCTTCTGTTTCTGTTCCATCCGCCCAGATTGTGGCTGTGGTGGTCGCGATTTTGATGGGGATTGGATCCGTTGTCTATTTTCGAAAGACGTGATAATCTTGCGACAAATTCATTCATAATTAGTAGGTAGTAGGAGGTAGCGAGTAGCGAGGTTCTGTAAACGTTTTATTGAACCTCGCTACTTGCTACTCGCTACTAACCCCCCCCTATGGCCGACATCCAACGTACACTCGTTCTCCTTAAACCAGACGCACTTCAACGTGATTTGCTCGGAGACATTATTTCTCGTTTTGAGCGAAAAGGACTCAAGATTGCTGGACTCAAATTGTTTCAACTTTCTGATGAACAATTGAATGTGCATTACGCACACTTATCTGAAAAGGGATTCTTTGCAGATTTGAAAAAATTCATGATGCACACACCAGTTGTTGGAATGGTGCTTGAAGGAATTGAAGCGGTTGCAGAAGTACGCAAGATTGTTGGTTCAACAAATCCACGTGAGGCAGATGCAGGAACCATTCGCGCAGATTTCTCCATGAATGTTTCTTCAAACCTAGTGCACGCTTCAGACTCTGTTGAAAATGCAGAAGCAGAAGTAAAACGCTTCTTTGCAGATGATCAGATTTTTGCCTATCAAAAAATTACAGATCAATACATTTTCGGTTAGTTTTAAAAACAGTCCTGATAATTATCAGGACTGTTTTTTTGATTGACAGATGCAAACAAAATCGATAAAGTCCCATCTCGTTCTTTTGAGCTGGGGGACAAGATGATTGAATGGAAACTTCTGCAGGAATGGCAAAAAGATTGGTTTCTTCCGAGTGAAGAAGCTGTGACAAAACGTCGGGTCTTTCTGCGTCGTGCGCTAAGTTATGAACAGTCGCACTTTTCGCGCGCTGTTCAGACGTTGCGATATGGACGCGTTCGGTTGATTGAAGTGTATGCCGATGTTTACACAGATCAGCTGGAAATGGATTCATCTGTTGCGCGCACAACCAATCTTGAACGTTTTTTGGAACTTGCCGTGCGGCCTGGGGCCAACGGTCTTCCTGATCCGCAACGTTGGTTTGAAGCAGTTAGTCGTTTTGATCAAGCGGTTTCGATCGCAAAAATCGAAATGGAAGATTCGAACGAATCGTTGGATCGGGACATGTCTGATCTCATCGATTTTCTTTCTGCAGAACTCTTTGTGGATGGATTTGAAAAAATCGAAATCTATTGTTATCACAATCCAAAAAATGGATACGGCGTAAAAGCAGAAGACATCGGTATTGGAAAGACATTGTCGAGGCCTGGGTTTATGCAACGGAAATCAGACCTGACGTGTCGAAAAACAGTACACAACGAACTTGCGTACATGCGTGACCGGATCAAGGATCCGTTTGCTGCATGGCTCAAAATGCAGCGTCAGATTCATGATCCACACAAACAAGATCCCTTCATGGTGAATGACCGTTGTGGGTTGACGTTTATTGTAGAGAACATGCAGGAGCTGAATAATTTCGCTCCTCAACTCGTCGCACTTTTGCTCGAGGATGGTGGTAGAGAGATTGAATCGCTCGACATGAACCATCACACACAACAGAGCATTGATGCGAAAAACTCGCAGTCATCATCTTCATACAAGGCAGCAAAAGCATTGATAGAGTGGCATGGTCGGGTGTTTGAATTTCAATTTCTCACACTGCATGACTACTTTACCATTAAGCGATCACTGCTTGATTCCAATCATGATTTGTATCGTCTTCGTCAAACACTTGATCATTTTCTTCCACTTCTGTGGCCAAAGGAAATTTATGACATCGACTGGGTAAATCCGGGCGTGCGTCATACGCTTCGTACGTGGAAAATCAGTCAGCTTGGCTGGCGTGTGAACGGTGAAGAGCTATAGGACACGGAGGTCATACAAGACCTCTTTTTTATTTCCATTGACATTTTTGTGTTTCCATCGTATCTTCTGTCTCGCACCATTCGGTGTATTTCACAGTTCCATGGGGGAATGCATGATTTTGGATCGTAGCCATCGATTATTGAGTCAGGTGCGGGAACTCAAACCGAGACCGCGCGCCGCCCTTCTTCAGGGAAAGATTACTCTTACTGAGGCCCAAGAGCTCTCGCAGCTCTCTCGGCTGAAAAGCAAGGGGATGAGTGCTCTCATTGACCGCTTGCACGTGCAACGGCACAAAGGATTTTCCGAAAGCATTCAGGTCGGTGAAGATTTGGAAGACATGCTCGTTCAAGAACTCGATCGCATGCCGGATCACGTGGCGCAGAAGTTTGTCGAAGGTTCCATCACCCTGCTGCAAGCGCGCCATGCGACACAAGAAAAGCATGGCCGAAGGAAGCTTGCGCTCATGAATCGCGTGAACGCGGCCATGGTCATTCCGAATCGGTATCGTGTTCCTGCTCAAGTTGTGGGATCCATCGGTGTTCAGGATCGCGCCTTGCGCTCGGCAAGTTCGCGTCATTGATTCTTCTTGCCTCCAGACAATGGAGGTTTTTTTATTTCTTAAGCTTTGCTATTCTTCTTGAGTATGATTGGTATTTTTGATTCAGGAATTGGTGGCTTAACGGTCGCGTTCGCGTTGCATAAGCAGACTCCGTTTGCGGATTTTGTGTATTTTGGAGATTTAAAGAATGCTCCCTTTGGCCCAAAGTCTTCTGAAGAACTTTTTGGGATTACGCTTCGTGCCATGAAATTTTTACGCGAGCAGGGTGCAGATGAAATCGTTGCGGCGTGTAATAGTGTTTCCGTTTCTGTCATTCGTCCGCTTATGGATGCATTTGGTATTCAAGGAACAAATATCATAGAGATGGTTGGTCCTGCTGCGCGCGCTCTGAAATTGCGCGCACCAAAAAATATTTTGGTTATTGCTACAGAGGCGACCGTCAGATCCGGAATTTATGAGCAAACATTTTCTGAGAACGGATTACATGCCGCAATGATGGCGATTCCAGAATTGGCGAGCGCAATTGAACAGGGGAGACCAGAGTCTGAAATCGAACACATTATTTTGCCTGTGATGGATCGGGTTTCAAAAGAAGGGATCGATACACTTGTGTTTGGGTGCACGCACTATCCATTTGTAAGAAATGTTTTCGAACGATTGTTTGCGGAAAGAGGGGTGGAAGTCGAGTTATTTGATCCTGCAGAAGCAGTGGCGAATGAGGTTGTCACACTGTTTCAGATACATGGGCAAGGGAAGCAATTATTTCTGATCTCGAAAGACTCACTCGTTTTTCAGGAAACAGTAAAACGACTTTTTGGGGAGGGTGCGGCAATCGTTGTTGTGGATAACACTTTACTTGACTAAAGTGGTGTCCTGTTATATTGTGAGTTTGTTGAATATGGAATCATCAGAAACAACGGATTTGTATAAAACAATTCTCTCGCTCAAGACCTTGCCTGAAGCGAAGTTGTTTTTTCGTGATCTGCTCACAGAATCAGAAATTCGCGAATTCAGCATGCGTTGGAAAGCGGCACAAATGCTTTCGCAAAATATTCCGTATACAGAAATTCAAAAACAAACAGGCTTAAGCTCGCGGACGGTCGCGCGCATTTCAAAATGGTTATCCTCTGGTATGAATGGCTATAAAAAAATGATTACTCGCACAACACATACAAACCCTTCAACCAAGAAGGCACGGTTTTAGCTTCCCGTTTTCGGAAGAAAAACACCCTTCTCGGTTGAAGGGTGTTTTTGTTTGTCCCTGCTGCGTTACCCCTCTCCTCATCGAGGAGAGGGCATGGGAGAGGTGTCATGTTTATCCGTCCCGTCACCGAATCCGATTTCCCACAACTCGTCACCCTCTACCAGAACTGCTTTGCCGAACCGCCCTGGTTCGAAGCGTTCGACACAGCCGAACTCACACTCGAGTTCAAAGAAATCCTCTCTTGGCCAGATGCGATTTTCCTTGCATGCGAAATCGACGGACGTATCGTAGGCGGAGCAACTGGGTTCTCTGTCGCGCGCAAGCAGGACGTTCTCGCATGTGTCTCGAACGCGTATTCAAACGGTTTCTACTTCGCAGACATTTTCGTAAACGCATCGCTGCGCAACGGTGGCATCGGCAAGAGGCTTGTCGAGGCACGTCTGCGACATGCACGCGAACTCGGTTTCACGCACGGAGTCGTTCGCACATCTGTTCAGCAACCGATTGTGCAACATTTGTATATCGACGAGTTCGGCTACAAGATCGTCGCGACCCAAGAAACATTGTCGACGAAAGTTGTGAATGGTGTGACGCAAGTTGCGCCAGATACACGCGTCATCATGGTTGGTAAATTGTAATTTCTGACAGGTACAACTTCATGTGCCTGTTTTTTCGTAAAAGAAAAACCACCCGTCGCTAGAGGCTTTGGGTGGTTAGAGACTGAGTTCCTTGATCATGTCTTCGACTTCGTCGATCCATGCGCGGAGGATGATGTCGGCCGGAGCGCGCCAGTCGCCGCGGGGCGAGAGGGAGACCGAAGCGATCTTCGGGCAGTCCGGCAGGTTTTGTCGCTTGAATTGCGATCCGCTGAAGCGCTTCTGAAACGCAAGGAGCCATTTCAGAATCGTGGCGCGATCATACTCGCGCGCAAACGTGAGTTCTGCGAGCCAGGCGATTTTCCGCGGTGTGTATCCGTTTCGGATCATGTGCCAGAGGAAGAAGTCGTGCAAAATGTACGGGCCAATGATGTCTTCAGTCTTCTGCTCGATCATGCCTTTCTTGTTTGGCTTGATGAGTTCAGGTGAGACCGGAGTGTCAGAGATGTCCAAAATGGCTGCGCTGATTTCTGCGAACAGATTCGTTTCCGCAGCCCATCGGACAAGATAGCGCACAAGCGTTTTCGGAATGTCGCCATTTGGATTGTACATGGATTGCTGGTCCGCATTGTACGTGCACCAGCCCTGAGCGATCTCAGAAAGGTCGCCGGTTCCAATCACGAAACCGAGATCCATGAGGATGTGCGTGCGTTCGCGTGCTTGTGCATTTTCACACTGCAAGCACTTCCAGCACGGCTCGTGGCCAATGCTCCTGAGGTGCGTGCGCGTGTTTTTCACAATCGAAATTTCACGGAACGAAACACCTGTTTCCTTGATCAGAGTGAGAGCGTTCTTCTTTGTACGGTTCGATGTTCCAGGTCCTGGCATGGTTACGGCAAGAATGCCTTTCCTATCCCAGCCGAGCTTGTCGAACGCACGCAGACTGAACAGAAACGCGAGAAGCGAATCGAGTCCGCCGGAGATACCGATCGTGACTTCGCGCTTTTTGGTCGCCTGTTCCAGGTGATACAACCGACGCATGAGCGCTGTCACAACATGGTTGAAGATGTCCTCACAGCGTTCGTTGCGAAGCTTTTCATCTGACGGAACAAACGGAAGTGGATTGAGGTTGATGATCGGCGCGGCTGCAAGTGAAATGTCACGACACTTGACCGTGCACTCGATGCGCTTGAACGCTCTCGGATCCACGATCGTGGTTTGGCCGAAACTTCCTGACATGAATCGCTCGCGCTCGAGTCGTTCCACATCAATGTCTGTGATGAGCAGTTGCTCTGAGAAGGTAAACGGCTTTGATCGTTTCCGCATGTGACCATTTTCCGTGATCATCGCATCGCCATCGAACACGACGTCGCCCGATGATTCCCACGGACCGCATGATGCGTACAAGTACGCGCTCATGCAGCGTGCCGACTGTTGCATCACAAGGTCGTGGCGATACGCTCCTTTTCCAATCTCGCTGTTTGAGGCAGAGAGATTGGTGAGGATGGTCGCTCCCGCGATCGCTTTGTGCGAACTCGGAGGAATCGGCATCCAGACGTCTTCGCAGACTTCTGTGCCAAGGCAAAAGATGCGGCGCTTGCGTGACCCTTCGCCCACAAACACATCAATCACATGGTCGGTGCCAAACGGAACGCGTTGTCCGCACAACTCCACTTCCGACACATCCGCTTCGTACGACGGTCGAAACCATCGGCCTTCGTAGAAGTGTTTGTAGTTCGGGATGAACGTCTTTGGTGTCACACAAAGGATCTCTCCCTTATGGAACGTGACAGCCACATTGAACAACTTTTGGTTGATAAGGAGTGGCATGCCGACTTGAATGATTGTGTTGCAGGTCTCTGTTGCTTCGAGAAGCAAGTTCAGAGCCTGTACCGCCTTCTTTTGAAGGAGCGGTTGGTGAAACAGATCACCACAGGTGTAGCCCGTGATCGACAATTCTGGAAATGTGAGCAGCTGAACGCTGTGTGCGTCCGCGTTCATCGTATGTAACAAGAGTTCCATGATGTTCTTCATTGGATCCGCGACCACAACTTGTGGCACAGCCACCGCAACTCGGACGAGTCCAAATACATTGTCTGTACTCATTGTTTGCTCCTCTTGTTGTATTGGTCTTTGATGTATTGAATGAGAACGGGGTAATAGATACCAGCAAGCATACAGCCTGCGGTTCCAATAACTGCTCCCAACAAAACTTCAAAAACAAATTCCAGCGTGGACATGTTGTTTCCTTCGGTTGTAGGGAACAGACTGATCTTCGTCCGTCGACACCGTGTCAACGAGCGGAGAAAAGGCGGAACAGAAGTTCCGCGAAGTTACTCTGATGTCTTGTTGGAACGCTCGTTCCATTCGCGTGCGAGAAGTGACATGCAGAACATGTCGATCCACTTGTCGTTGAGCAGATACTCTTCGCGCAGCATGCCTTCGGTGCGGAATCCGAGTCGCTCGTAGTGAGCGAGTTGGACCGCGTTTGTGGTGAAGACGCGAACATGCAGTTTGTGGAGCTGTCGCACGGCGAAGGCATTCGTGAACAGAAGCTTTGTCGCTTCCGTGCCGAATCCGTTGCCGCGATCTTCGGGGGTGAAGATGAGAATACCGAGGCGCGCGTTTCGATTCTGATGATCATACTCATGGAGTCCGATCGTTCCGATGACGCGTTCGGTTGCGATCTCTTCGATCACGTACAGCAGGCTCGAGTCATTCGCTTCGATCGACGCAAGGTATGCACGTTGCCGTTCGATCGATTGATCTGCCGAAAAGTAGGCAAGGTTCTTCGAGGCTTCCGGACGAATGGCGAGAAACAAACGTTCTGCATCATTCACGCTTGCGGCAACGAGTCGTACACGTCCGTTTTCTTGTTCGATCGTGTCTGTGTGTCGCATGGTCTCCTTGTTTGCTGTAAAAGAACGTGTCCAAATTTTCACAACTCCAGATTTTGAAGTGGTGGAGAAAAGGGCCCTGAGTAACGAATGTTGTTACAGGGCAAGGTAGTTTTGTCTTGATCATCGACCAAAGATTGCTTCTCCGAGATCTTTGAATTTTTGTTCCAATCGCATGATCTTGATGTGCTGACGAAACGCATAAACGCGCACATCCTCGCAAACATAATCGTCTGCAAGGAAGGTCTCTTCTGAGACCCATACGCGTTTGATCTGCTCGCCCTCCTCAGGGACACCGAAAACATCTGTGTCATTGCCGGTGAGTTGGTGGGGGCTGATCGCGGCGTATGCGAGCCAACTTCGTTCTGTTGAGATGCCGGCCGAGAGAGCTACAGGTTCTCCGTAATTCAGAAGCGCAACCTGAGATTCTTGGATGATTGCACGTGCTTCCTCAAACGCCTCTTTGACTGCGAGTTCAACTGGGCTGAGGGATACATCGAATCGTCCGGCAACAGCTTCTGTGATCAGGCCGTCAGGATTGTCTTTGCGAATCATAGCTACTCGCGATTGTTTCACGAGGAGGATTCGGTGATTCACAGTGTCGTGCAAAAGGATGGCAACGGAGTCTGTGGAACGAAGAACGAGATGGGGGTGCGGTCCTCCGACAAACCATTCTTCCAGCTTTGCGAATCCGTCATAGAGAACTCGAAGGAGTCGTGTTTTTTGCATGTGTTTCATTCCTCACTTCACCTTCACTCGTTGATCCAATATCAGCGAGTGGAGAAAAGGGTGATGAAAGATTCATCACCAGATTGAAATTTACACGCGGCATTCCTCGCGGAAGTGGCGGGTGTAGTCGAATACGTGGCGGTAGCGAGTAATGTTCTCGGTTGTGCCCATGTGTTTGTCTTCGTTGTCAGAGAGCTTCACTGTGCCGATCCATTCACCACTGCTGTAATGCCAATCGAGGCGTACCATGATTACTTTGATCACAATCGAAATCGGTTTGATACCAAGATCATTTGTGAGCAGTGTGCCCCAGCCAAAAGTTCGCTTGATGCGGCCTTCTAGTTGCTCCCAGAGCTTGATGATCATGTTCATGTCGAGGCCATCTGAAAAGATCAGAAGCTTGTCGAGTGGATTGAGACCATGCTTTTGGAAGAAGGCGATTGCTTTCTCTGCAAACTCCATTGGGTCACCCGAGTCGTGACGTAGACCCTTCCACTCGGCCGCTTGTGTGGCGGTCATGTCACGGAAGAAAAAGTCAGAGCCGAACGTATCGGTGAGTGCAATCGAGAGGCCATAGCCGTACAGCTCCCACCACTCGCGCAGAACGCGATTGTGGGAACCATGTAGCGGATAGTCTCCGCGTGCAGACAAGATGGCTGCGACAACCATGAACAGTTCGTGTGCGTTCGTGCCCATTGGGAGAACGCCGAAGTCCTTCGCTGCTTCCGTGTTGGAAGTTCCAAGAAATTGTCCGGGCAATTCTTCTGCGAGTGTTTTGACGACGTATCGTTGCCACGCACGAGCGAAGCGACGACGTGTGCCAAAGTCTGTGAATGTAAGGCCAGGATATTTCCGAATCGTTTTGATCTTCTCACGCAACCGCAGAATGCCAGTTGCGAGAATTTCGTCACGCTCAGAGCGAGACATCTTTTTCAGAATCGCACGATTCCTCAGTTCATTCACGATCGCAAGAGCGGGGATTTCCCAACGGGACGTTGGGAGCCACGCACCCATGAATCGCAGATCGTACTGACCATCTTTCACAGAAAGATCGTATTTGGGGAGCACGAGTTTTTCGAGTTCCAACAAATAGCTTTCCGCAAACATCCGTTCGCCGTACTCATTCGTTCCACGCAAGTAGTGCAAATCTGTTTTTGTGAATCGACGCGCTTGCGCTGCATCGAGTTCATCAATGAGATCGCGTTCACGAATGATTTCTGCCAACCGCTCCATTTTGGATCGATTGGTCATACCAGAAATAATATCGACACCTGGCCAGAAGCGATGGCTGTATTGGCCCATCGTATCCTTGTAGAAATCGTCGTCGAGCATGCCGCCGACAATTGGGCCGTCGAGCACTTCATCCATAAGGGAACGTGGAGCGAATGACATGAGCATCTCCTTGTGTGTCAAAGAACAACCCACGAACCCTGTGTTCGTGAGAGAAATGTGTCCCCGAGCTTGCGCTCAGGAAAACGTTTCTTGTGCTTTGTGATGGATGGGAGATCCCTCGTCGTCGAACTCCGTCGGGATGACGCAGGGAAGAGTAGAAAAAATGTCCGCGGGGTTGAATGGTGTTCGACCCCGGGATGAGGTGTCTACAATTCGCTGATGCGACGTTGAAGATCTGTTTCTGGAAAGAAAGCGAGTTCTGCTGCGGCTGTTTCGCTGATGCGGACAGACATCCAGTTCAGTTCACCGAGCGGAACGCCGTCGCAGAAGCCGCGCATCGGACGTTTCTTTTGATTCACTGCTTCGAAACGAATGCGTGTCTCAAGAGGAATGGGTTCGTTTTTCCAGTGATGGGAACAAACGCAACTTCCAACGAGTTGCAACATGCGTGTGCCGGGAATCAGACGTGCGCCACCCATTCGGTAAGCATACCCCGTTGATCCGGCAGAAGTTGAGACGAGCATGATGTCGCTCATGATGGGATCGAATTTTACTTCGCCATTCATGAGGACTCTGGTCCAGATGGTTTGTCCGGTCAGGCGGTCAACCCAAGCGTCATTGAACGCGAGCATGTTTGTACATGCGCCGTCGACTGTTTCCGCTTTCACATACAAGAGAGGTTCTGTGTATGTCTTCAGTTCACGACACGCGAGAAGACGATTCGCGATCGTTGCCTCATCGAAGTCGTTGAGCAAGAATCCTTTCGTTCCTCTATTGAGTCCGAGGAAGGGGCATGGTCACGCCACATGCGACGAATCGTGTGGAGTATGAAACCGTCGCCACCGATCACGAGAATGCAGTTGTGATCGCCATGTGTTACCTGGAACAGGTTTGTCAGGCGTTCGCCAAGTGCACGAACATCTTCTTTTTCTTGTGCTGCCACAACGAATGGTCGAAGTGGTTCGCAAAACGGAGTTGGATTTTTCGCAACACGCCCTGTGTAGAGTGCGTGACGAACGATGTATTGCTCCACACTTGCCGGAACAAGAGCTGAGTACGATTTGTGTTCAAAGACACGTCGTCGAATTTCTGAGCTTGATCCGGAAATGATGGAGGTTATGAGTCTTGCGTGTGGAGGAAGATCCCCTGAGGCGATAGGGTATCCCGTGCGTGACAACACAAGGAAATCTGCTTTTTGCCAAAGCTCTTCTCCTCGATGCCAAAGCCGCTGGATCTCTGAATTGTTTTCTCCTCCGCCTTTCACAAGATCTGCGCCAACCACATGGTGAATCACCTTGTCTGGATACTGTTGTCGAAGGAGCGTATCAAGATCGATGGTTCGGGTGAATGTTTGGTGCTCGAGATCATCGAGATCAATATGAACACCTGGAATTTGAGAGAACGCCAAATCGCACAGGGCTGCACGATGGTGTGGTGCAACATCGTTTGTTGTGAGCTTGTCTGGGCGTCCGCCGCATGGCTTCACAAGGATGATGTCATCCTTATTTGCGAGTCGAGAAGTTCTTTCTACCATTTGCACATGATGCACGCCTGGAGGATTGAAACTTCCACCAATCACATAAACGTTTCCGCTCATGATGCTGTCTCCTTGTCTTCGACTGAAGCGTCCCATCATTTGAGGCGCTTGAGAAAAAGGCAGAGATTTTTTAGGTCTCTGCAGGGTTGGGAAGGTACAGCTTTTGTTCTTGAATGTACGAGAGCACATTCGGAGGAACTAAGTGATCGATCGGTTCGCCGCGCAATACTCGATTGCGAATTTCCTGACTCGTTGCCTGAACGTTTACTGTCAGGATCTTGTGGTGTGGAGGAAGATCCACTTCATCGATTGGCGAATCAGGCGATACAAGAACAATGAAGTTCAGGTGATCAAAGACCCAAGGGCCTTCTTTCCACTTCAAGTGAATTTTCGATTGCTTCTTTGCTCCACCTATGATCATGTTCGCGCCGATCACATGCCACACTTCTCGATTCGGCTGTCCGTTTCGAAAGCGTCGGTCCATGTCTACGTTCGGCGTCATTTCCTTGTGTCTCAGATCCATGAAGTCGAGGAGAGCCTTTCTGGATCCGCACAGTGCGCGGAGAATCATCTCTCTGCGATCTTGCCATCTCGAGATTCCGTTTTTGCCAGGACGACCTCCGTATGGAATAACCCAGACGATGTCATTTTCCGATGCAAAATCCGACAAGGCTTTCGCAATCGCTATGTTGTGATATCCCGGTGGATCAAAACTTCCGCTGTAGAGGATCGTTCCTGCTTTCTGCTCAATGCACGCTTCCTTCAAATGACCTCCGTGGTTTTGAAAAGGTTTTGTATAGGTCTCTACATATTCGAGACTTGCAACTGATTCGCGTCTTCGATCACCATCACGCCCGCGCGAACGAACTCCGCCTCGATCGCAGCGATCGAGCCTGGATAGTTGTCGCTCGGAGGAACGTTGATTGAGCGAGTTCCTTGCTTGATCACGTAGACCTCGAAGCCGAGGTCTGCCGCATCTACGGCCGAGAGTCCAACGCAAACGTCATAGGCAAGGCCGACCAAGAACAAGCGCTTGAATCCGAGTCCCTTCAGGATCGAATGCAGGTGCGTGAGCGATCGGAGCAGGCTGATGAATGCACTGTTCGCATCGTCCTTCGGATTCATACCCTTCGGAAACACGCACAACCATTCCTCAAGATCAAATGTCGGATCAAGATTTGTCTGGTTCGTTCCGGCAAGGCCATGCTTCGGCCAGACCGTGAATGAGCCCAGGGTTGCGAGCAAGAGTGCGTGAACGTCATGAAGCGTGAACTGTGCTTCTTCTGACAGCTTGATTTGTCCTGAGACGAACATGTGGCGCGTGATCTTTTCGTATGGATTCACGCCGATGTAGGAGTCTGCACAGGTAATCTGACCGATCGGGTGCATGTCGCAAGTGGCGACGCGCTGTGCGAGCGGAAAGATCGGGAAGAGCTTGTCGATGATGAACTGTGCGATCTCTTCGCTGCCCCCGACGGGGAGTCCGCCGCCATACTTGAGAATGAACGCGATGATGTCATCGATATTCAGAAGACAATCTTCAGGACCAATGAAAATCTGACCCTTGAAAACCAGAGAATCCGTCATCTCACACCTCGACCCCAACAGTGGGGAAGTTCAACGTAAGGAACATGCGGGAAACCCTTTGTTTTCCGCATGTGTTTTCGCTGAAATTGGCAATTTTGCAACCGCGGAGAATATCAATTTTTAGCGGATTTGTCAATAGAAACGGTGGGTAGATACGGATTACAGATTATTACAGATATGCAGATAGGTGAGGAAGGGGATTTTTGTTGAGGGTAGGGTTAGAAAACATTGTTGAAAACCTGGAGTTTGCGAAGATTTTTTCACTAAATGATCCTTCTTGTTAGTAAGTGTAATATAAACACTTACCTGCGTCAAGCACGCTGAGGGATACCCATCACCTCACCATTGAAATTTCCCATTTCCCCAATTTTATCTCACTAGAATTCCCGATGATCTCAACATTTCAACATCCCATCCAACCCATTCGCCCCTTTTTGGTTTCCCATATAAATGAAAAAACAGGCTTTCGCCTGTTTTACATCATCTCCACATACTCGAGTTTTCGATGCTTAAATTTGTAGAGTTCCGCCGGCCGGCTCGCTCCACTTAATTTCTTTTTTCCCACAGGCTCAATAAGATCTAGACTCAATACACGTTTGCGAAAATTTCTTTTATCCAATGTCTGATCCAAGATAATCTCATAGACATGTTGAAGTTCTGTGAGAGTAAATTCTTGTTCCAGCAAACTATAAACAATATTGGTATATTGAATTTTTCCTTTGAGGCGTGCAATCGCTTCTTTGCTTATTTGTTTATGATCATAAGCAAGTTCAGGAAGTTTTTTCACGGGCCACCATTTTACGTCTGTATACTTTTCTGTTGTTTTTAATTCAACATCATCCCCAATGAGGGCAAAGAAGGCAACAGAAATCACGCGCTCTAATTGATCTCTTTCCATTGCATCAAACGTTTTGAGTTGTTCAAGATACACGTGGGAGACGCCTGTTTGTGTTTGTAAAATCCGTGTTGCTGTTTGTTCTGTTGTTTCCGTGTTTTCTACACGTCCGCCAGGGAAGGCCCAGAGTCCTTCATAAGGTTTCTTTTTCATCTGGATCAACAGTACACACAAAGCATCGTCTTTGATGGTAAAGATGACAGTATCAACAGCAACGGCAATTTTTTGTTGTGACATATATTTGTTTGTGTAAATTACACACAAAGTATCAAAGGAAAGACGTTTCGTCAAGTGGCAAAAAGAATTGGGGCAACGTATACTGTGTGAACTAACTTGAACTCGTATGAAATATAGACAGATCTTGAACCATAAGCCAGCAATGAAGATCCGATATACATTGTTTGCACCAATTGTGTATCTTCCACTTATTCCACTTATTCATCTAGATATTCTTTTTGAGATTTACCACAGACTCGGATTTCCCCTAATGGGAATTCCGTATATTCGGCGTCGTGATCATATTCGTATTGATCGCCAAAAGTTGTGCTATCTAAAATGGTATGAAAAAATTAATTGCATGTACTGTGGGTATGTGAATGGGTGGTTGCATTATGCAAGCGCCATCGCAAAAGAAACAGAGGCATATTGGTGCGGAATTACGCACAACAAATACGATGGATTTAAACCGCCAGAGCATCACAAAGATTTTTTGCCTTACGCGGATAAAAAAGCCTTTGACGAGTTTGTAAATAAATAATAGAGGAACAGTCACTTTGCACGAATCACTATGTCTGTATTTAAAATTACAGGAGGCAAACCATTAGTTGGGGAAATTGCTGTTGCAGGAGCGAAAAACGCTGCATCAAAAATGATGATCGCAACTCTGCTTACAGCGGAACCTGTTGTCTTGAAAAATGTTCCGCGCCAACAAGAAACACAAATTACGCAAGAAATTCTTGAGGCTGTTGGGGCACAGATTGATTGGCAATCGCAAAATGTTTTGCGTGTCACAACGCCTGCTATTTCTTCTACAAACGCAACTTCACTTTCCAGAAAAAATCGTATTAGTATTTTGGCACTTGCTCCGCTTTTGCACCGCACAGGGGAAGCATTTGTCCCGCGTGTAGGAGGGGATGCAATTGGTCCACGTCCTGTGAATTTTCATATTGATATTCTGACAAAAATGGGTGCACAAATTACAGAAGAAGAAGGTGGGTATCACGCAACAACAAAACGATTAAAAGGAACATTAATCGAACTCGCTTATCCATCTGTTGGTGCAACAGAGACGGCCATTCTTGCGGGTGTTCTTGCACAAGGTCGCACAACTATTCGTAATGCTGCCGGAGAACCAGAGGTGAAACAACTTATTATGATGCTCCAAAACATGGGGGCCATCATTCAAATTAATTCTGGGCGTTCCATTGAAATATTTGGTGTAGAAAAATTGCACGGAACAGAAGCGACTGTTATGCCAGATCGTATGGAAGCAGCATCGTATGCATCTATGGCGATTGGAACACGCGGAGAAATTTTTGTGCGCGGCGCACAACACGAACACATGATGACGTTTTTAAACGCCGTACGCAGAATCGGTGGGGAATATGAGGTAAAGCCAGATGGAATTTTGTTTCGCGGGACACGTCCGTTGAAAGGGTTGGAACTTGAAACAGATACACACCCAGGTTTCATGACAGACTGGCAACAGCCATTTGTAACTGTTCTTACACAAGCAGAGGGAACATCGGTTGTACATGAAACGGTTTATGAAGAACGATTTGGATATACAGAGGCCCTTAAAAAAATGGGTGCAGATATTACACTTTTTTCCAATTGTTTAGGGGAACTTAATTGTCGTTTTAAAGGAATGAATTATAAACATTCAGCCGTTATTAATGGTCCTTCAAAATTACATGCGGCTGAAGTGGAAGTTCCAGATATCCGTGCGGGGTTAGCATTTGTTGTTGCGGCTCTTATGGCAGATGGGACATCTACCCTGACAGGAATTGAACACCTTGATCGTGGGTATGAAAATTTAGAAGAAAAACTCCGCGGTGTTGGAGCGGATATTAAACGCGTGTAACCATTATGTTTCTCACATTACTTTTTTCCTCACCTCCTCTCGCACTCGCTTGGATCGTCGCTATCCTTTCGTCGCTGACTATTCATGAGTTTTCACACGGACTCATGGCAAAACTGAAAGGGGATCTTACGGCAGAGCGTGAAGGACGATTAACATTGAATCCTCTCGCACACCTTGATCTTATTGGGTTTATCCCGCTGCTGTTATTTGGATTTGGATGGGCAAAACCCGTTCCGTTTAATCCGTATAATTTAAAAGATCCAAAGTGGGATTCTGTATGGATCTCTGTAGCAGGGCCGATTTCAAACCTGATCATCGCTACGATTTCCGCCATTGCTTTTCGATCACTGCTTATTGTGGGGGCTATCAATGAATTCAATTTATTGATAGCGTTTCTGTTTTTTCTCATCTTGTTGAATTTGTTTCTGATGCTTTTTAACCTGATTCCTATTCATCCGCTTGATGGTTCAAAACTCTTCTTCGCCCTGTTCGATGCCCCAAAATATGCAGAACTTCGACAATTCGTAGCGGTTCGTGGCCCACAAATTTTGATGTTTGCCGTCATTATCTCTCTTTTGACCAATATCGATATTTTCTTCTTCATATCTCGCCCCGCCTATGCCGTCTGTGATGTCCTCACGGGGACAAGTTGTGCGGTTTATCAGAATATCTTGTTTGGATCGCTTTAGCAGATAGAAAGAAAAAAGCCGAATCTGTTTCGGCTTTTTTCTTTTCCCTTGATTTCTTGACGTTTTTTGGGCTCCGTGATATCTTTTGGCCACATAAAACGCTGCTCAAACAAGCTAAAACCAAACATTCTCATCTCGATTCACTTGAGAGATTGTTTTCCGTTAAATTTATACTCAGTTTTTTTGTTTTTAATCTCCTGCTATGCCTACAGTCAATCAGCTTATCCGAAAGGGTCGTCACCCAAAAGGATCAAAGTCAAAGTCACCAGCCATGCAATATACGTTTGATTCATTGCACCGCAAAAAAACAACCTTAACAAAAGGAAGTCCTTTTAAGCGTGGTGTATGTGTGAAGGTAACAACCATGACTCCAAAGAAACCAAACTCTGCTATTCGTAAGATTGCTCGTGTTCGTCTCTCAAATGGAACAGAAGCAAACGCTTACATTCCTGGAGAAGGTCACAACTTGCAAGAGCACTCAATCGTTATGATTCGTGGTGGTCGTGTGAAAGATCTTCCTGGTGTGCGTTATCACATCGTTCGTGGAGTGTATGATGCTCAAGGTGTAAACGGAAGAAAGGGAAGCCGTTCAAAATACGGAGTTAAGCGTCCTAAAGCGAAAAAAGCTTAAAATTATTCATGAGTGGAGTACCACGCTTTTGAGCGGGGGAAGAAAATCCATTCGATAACGTCAAAAAATATGCGTGGAAAAAAAGCCGTGCGACGCGAAATTACCCCGGATCCTAAGTTCGGAAATGTTGTTGTTGCAAAATTGATTAACACCATCATGCAAAACGGAAAAAAGACCGTTGCACAATCGATTGTGTATGATGCGTTTGATTTGATGAACAAAAAAACAAAAGAAGACCCAATCGAAACATTTGAAAAAGCACTCAAGAACGTTATGCCTTCTTTGGAGGTAAAGAGTAAGCGTGTTGGTGGTGCAAACTATCAAGTTCCAATGTCTGTTCGTGGTGACCGTCGTTACCTTTTGACATTCCGCTGGATTATTACTGCAGCTCGTGCAAAAAAGGGTCGCAGAATGGCAGAAAAACTTTCTGATGAATTACTCGCGGCTGCAATTGGAGAAGGAGATGCTGTAAAAAAGAAATTGGATGTGCAACGTATGGCTGAGGCCAACCGAGCATTCGCTCACTTCGCAAAGTAGATCGTTCCAACTTCTTAACCTCTCAAAACCCTTCTCACTATTTTCTTTATGCCTAGAGAATACCCATTGCAAGACGTTCGTAACTTCGGAATTTTCGCTCATATTGATGCTGGAAAGACAACTGTTTCTGAACGTGTACTTTTTTACACAGGAAAGAAACATAAAATTGGTGAAGTTCATGAAGGAGCTGCCACCATGGACTGGATGGAACAAGAAAAGGAACGTGGAATTACCATCACAGCCGCTGCAACAACCTGTTTTTGGAAAGATCACCAATTGAACTTGATCGACACCCCAGGACACATTGACTTTACTGTTGAAGTGAAGCGTTCGATGCGTGTTTTGGATGGAGGTGTTGCTGTGTTTGATGGTGTTGCAGGAGTTGAGCCACAATCTGAGACAAACTGGCGCTATGCAGATGATTTTAAAGTGCCTCGTATTGTTTTTATCAATAAATTAGACCGTACAGGAGCAGATTTTTACAAAGACGTTGCTTCTGTTCACAACCGTTTAACAAAGCGTGCTTACTGTATTCAATTACCAATTGGAACAGAGGCTGGATTCAATGGAATCATCGATTTGTTGAAAATGCGCGCATTCATGTATAGAGATGAGACCGGACGTGATGTAGAAGAAGTGGAAATTCCTGAAGAATACAAAGCGAAAGCAGATCAATACCGCACTCTCTTGGTAGAAGCTGTATGTGAAAACGATGAAGCTTTGATGAATAAATATTTGGCTGGAGAATTCATTACAGAGGCAGAAATGAACCCAATCATTCGTCGTGCAACCATTGCAAACGATTTTATTCCAATCATGTGCGGATCCGCTCTCAAGAACAAGGGTGTTCAACTCTTGCTTGATGCCGTTGTTGCGTATTTGCCAAGTCCACTTGATGTCCCATCTTTTCATGGAACTGATCCAGATGATCATGAAAAAGTTATTGAACGTCATTCATCAGACACAGAACCGTTTGCTGCACTTGCGTTTAAGATCGCCGCTGATCCATTTGTTGGAAAGCTTGCGTTCTTCCGCGTGTATTCAGGATCTGTAAAAGCAGGAACATACATTTTGAACTCTTCAAATGGTGCAAAAGAGCGTGTTGGACGTATTGTTCGTCTCCATGCAAACACACGTGAAGAAGTTCAAGAAGTTTTTGCCGGAGAAATTGCTGCCATGGTTGGACTCAAGGAAACATTTACTGGCCACACACTCTGTGATCCAGAAAATCCAATTTTGCTTGAAGCGATTTTCTTCCCAGAACCTGTTATTTCTATCGCTATTGAACCAAAAACAAAGGGAGACCAAGAAAAAATGGGAGTTGCTCTTCAGAAGCTTGCTGAAGAAGATCCAACTTTCCGCGTACGAACAGATGAAGAAACAAACCAAGTTATTATTTCCGGAATGGGAGAATTGCACTTGGATATCATCGTAGATCGTATGCGTCGTGAGTTTTCTGTTGATTGTAACGTAGGAACACCTCAGGTTTCTTATCGTGAAACAATCAAAGGAAATGCAGAAGGAGAAGGAAAGTATGTTCGTCAAACAGGTGGAAAGGGACAATATGGACACGCATG
>CAIKXH010000161.1 GCA_903831335.1 Candidatus Uhrbacteria bacterium
ATCAACATCACCGCAGCAGGTCTCATCATCTTTGGAAGCATGTCATTAGACAAAAAGTAAAAAGAAAAAACACTCAACATCACGTTGAGTGTTTTTTATTGATTGGCTCAAAATTATTTCGTATCGTAAATATATCATTCGGGTTGTTTCCACTTACCCCATTGGGCAAGTGTTTTTACCAATGGCTGCGTAGAAGCCACACCAACTAAAGATTGCTTCAAATAATGTAAAGCCTGAGAAGAAAATAAGAACGGGGCTCCATGTGGTCGTAATGGCCCACAGAAGCAATCCTAAGCTTATAGCGAATCGGATCAAGCGATCGTTGCGACCAATGTTTTTATGTACACCGCGCACAGTACCTTTGGCAACACGCTTCAAGATAAGTCTGTAGGCCAAACCAACGATGGCGGAAAAAACGTACATGATGAGGATGAGTCCCCAACCGAAGGGAGAGACAATAAAACCGATTGGAGATTCGTTGAAAAAGTCTTTTTTTAATTTTGGAATAATCGTGAGCGCATTCACACCCTCTTTACCATCAAAAGCTTCTATTTCACCAATAGCGAGCGAGTACTTGCTGTCATTAGCGCTACTGACGACTCGGATCTCATAGGTACCCGCTTCTGCTCGCACTTCATACTCTGGCCCCTTCCAATGTGTGTCTGCACCAAAAGGTTCATAAAACTGTTCCCATTCAAAGTTGGCACTATCCAAGACAGCAATCTGTTTGTCATCTTTCAGCACTGTTGCCGACACGTCTTTTTTCTGCCCCGCAATGTCCGGAACCAAAACATTTACATACAAATCAAAGGCTTCGGTAGCTTTGATCACATACACATCAGGCTCACCAGTGAGTTCCCCGTAAAACGCTTTGGAAATTTCAGGATCTGATACCTGTGTTATGCGACTTTCTGTAATGCGCGGCTGATGTGCCGAAACGAAAGATGGCACTATCAAGAAAGTAATGATCGTGAAGAGTATTGATTTGTATATTTTTTTTGTCATATATGTATTTCAATAACTCATCACTTAATACTTAAAGTGCGTAGGCGATCTTCAATTTCTGGCGGAGAGGGAGGGATTTGAACCCTCGATACCTTTACAGGTATACATGATTTCGAGTCATGCGCATTCGACCACTCTGCCACCTCTCCGTGTGACGCGAGAATATCATGAGAAAACGTTCGAATCAAGCCTGATGTTCTCCTGGTCCGCGCCTTGTTTTTTTATACTGTATCGGAACCGATCGGGAGGGATGGTCGCGACCATCCCCTACGAGGGGAATCTGTTCCTTGCTATACTTATGCATATGTCTAAAATCAAACGTGACTGGGACCCGCTAAGCAAAGAGCGTCGGGCAGGGCTTCTTCGCGAGATCATCACGTACTTCAAAACATCACACGATCAAGATATTGGAATGCTGGCTGCAGAAGATATTTTGGATTTTTTCTTACAGTCAATTGGAAATGACCTCTACCGAAAAGCAATACATGATACAAAAAACGTGGTAAAACAAAATGCAGAAAACCTAGATGTAGATCTAGACCTTCTTATTCATACATAATCAGAAACCTATGAGCTTACTTACGTGGGATGAGACATTGAGTGTCGAAATCGACATCATCGATGAACAGCACAAAAAATTGATCGGCATGATCAATGACTTACATGAAGCCATGAAAGAACGCCGCGGACATGAAATACTTTCTGAAATTCTTGATCGAATGGTTGAGTATACACATTTTCATTTTGACACAGAAGAAAAATATTTTGATTTGTTCCATTATGACCATGCTATTGAACACAAACATCAACATCATGGTTTTGTGGAAAAAGTAGATCAATTCAAAAAAGATTTTGAACAAAATAATGCAGACGTTTCTATTGCAATCATGAATTTCCTTAAGGACTGGACTATTCATCACATTCAAATTGCAGATAAACAATACGTTCAATGTTTTCATGAGCATGGATTAGAATAAGACAATCGATAAACCATTCCGAAATCCGGAATGGTTTTTTTGTAACGTGTCGTGATGTGATGTGTTGGTAACGCGCGTGACCGGTCACGGGGGATGGTCGCGAACGTAGGGGATGGTCGCGACCATCCCCTACTACGAACCGAACCCATTCCCTGATATAATGTTTCTGTTATGAAAATTCGCAAAGCGATTATTCCGGTTGCCGGAATGGGGACCCGTTTCCTCCCCGCTGCAAAAGCGCAGCCAAAAGAAATGCTTTCGGTCGTTGATAAACCTGTTATCCAATACATTGTAGAAGAAGCGGTCGCGAGTGGCATTGAAGAAATCATCTTCGTTACCGCGATTGGTAAACGTGCTATAGAGGATCACTTTGACAGAAACTTCGAACTTGAATACCGATTAGAGCAAAAGAAAAAAATGGAAGCTCTTAAGGAAATTCAAAAAATTGGAAAGCTCGCAAAATTCGCTTTTGTCAGACAAAACAAGCCAATGGGTGATGGTCATGCCATTTTGTCCGCACTTCCGTTCGTAGAAAAACATGAACCCGTCGCCATTCTCTTTGGAGATGACATCATCAGTGGAAAAACCCCTGCTCTCAAACAATTGATCGATGTCTACAATGAATTTGAAGCCCCAGTGATTGCTCTTCAAAAAGTTCCTAAAAAAGATGTTTCAAATTACGGAGTCATTGGCGGAAAGAAAGTCAGAGACGGCGCCTGGAAGATTGATCGATTTGTAGAAAAACCAGAAGTAAAAGAAGCCCCATCAGATCTTATCGTGATCGGTAGATACATCATCACACCAGAAATCATGCAACTTCTCCCAAAAGTCGCCGCAGGAAAAGACGGGGAAATTCGCCTCGCGGACGCATTCGCTTCTTATCTTGCCTCAGAAAAATCACTCTACGGATGCCAATTTGAAGGTACCCGCTATGAT
>CAIKXH010000162.1 GCA_903831335.1 Candidatus Uhrbacteria bacterium
ATGAAAATGCGATTTCCAATTTGTCTTGCTTCACAGTTGGCACGGCAGCTGTGATTAATATAGCGCGCAATATTTTCTCTATTTGCGCCATTAATTGTTTTTCCTTTTTCTAGATCAAAGAGGTAGCGGCCACCAATCTTTTGTGCCTCTTCATCATTTACGATCTTTCCCCAATACTCGATTACGAATCTTCGTTTTGGGATTTCTTCTTCTGCGAAGAGTCCGTGTCCTGTTTTGCTTTTACGAACGCGTAATTTGTATTTGGATGGTCTAGGGAATGGATATTTCATACTTGGTAGGGTGATTCTATCACAAATCCGTGAACAGTTGAAAATATGGCGAGGATATTTTCAATAGACAAACAAGTATTTTCGTTGTGTTATTTGAATAATTGATTCAATAAGACAACTCCGCTGAAATAGCCAAAGAAGACAAAGATTCCCGCAAGGATGATTCGACGTTTTACAGATGGTTGATAGAATTTTGGAAGGGATCGATAGTTTAGGACAGAGACGAGACCGATGTGGACAAACATGGCGACGGCATTGATGCAGGCTCCGAGTATCAAGAGGAATTTTGGCTCTGTCAGACCCAGACTAAAGAGAAGTATTCCAAATGCGATCTGACCCCACAAAAACGCATAATAGATTTTTGAAAGAGGAACCGAAGTTTCTTTTTTTATTTTCATGTATGAAATCGCTGCGTTTTCAGCCATGATTCTGGATGTGGAGTCCATGACACCTAGTTGAGTCTGAAAAAGCATAATTGAAACAACCAAGAGGAATCCGGCACCAACAGCAGGAGAGAGAATGGATCCAATGACAGCCCCTTCTTTCAGGACAAAATTGATTCCTTCCGCATTTCCACTCAGTCCATACGTTGTAACGTAAGCAAGCAACATGAGTAGGAGGATAGAAACAACACCAATGAACCAGAAGACAAATGCGTGCTCGAAACTTATCCTGCGCCACCAGAGAGTAAAACGTTCACGTGTGACCGGCGTGTCCTCGAAGTCGATTCCTTCTAAATGAATTTGCTCCTTTGTTCCTTTTTTGTGAAAGAGTCCAGCCAATTTTTGTGCATAGATTCCCATTCCATATCCTTTCTCTTTGATATAGATGGACTGGGTGAGATTTAGATTTCCACCAGCGCCGGAGTAAGCAAAAGCCGCGAGGAACGTTGCAAGCACAAGACCTTCTGGGAAAAAGGTGTATCCATTTCCTTGTCCGATCGCTCCAGAAGCGAGTGTGAGCCAATCAGTTTTTGATGCAAGAATGATGGTTAAAAGAAAAACAGCCGGAACACCAATTAAGATGATTGAGCGCGTTAATTTTTCCATGAGTCCATAAACGGTTTTTCCAGCACTCAGGATAAAACCGATAAGAAGAAGAAAGAGAACGGCAATCCACTGAAATTGAGTAAATCCGATAAGGTGTGAAAATACTTTGGCAGATGCAGCAATGATTCCAGGTAAGCCAAATCCGATAAATGTGGAAAGAATAAACCAATAAGGTGTCCACTTCCACAACTTTGCGATTCCAACAAAGACACTTTCTCCTTTTACGAGCGTATAGCGCTCAATCTCCATGTTAATAAAGTACTGAAACGAGATTCCAAGAAGTGCTCCCCAGGCAATGCCAAGTCCGTAATTAGAAACGAGATAAGGCCAAAGGATCACTTCTCCAGATCCGAGCCCGAGCGCTAGGATAACAAAGCTTGGACCGATCAGTTTTTTGATTGGGATTGGTAATGGGAACTCTTTTGTTTCTTTTTTTGTATTTGAGTGCATATGGAATGCATTGTATCAAATTATAAGGAGCATGGGGTAATCATTGGTTTTGCCTTCTCAGCATTGACAGATCTGTTTTCCTCCTGTAGTATTGCGTGATTCTGTTAAACAACAGACTTTTCCTCTATATGTTCAAACGAAATGAGAGTAGATCTGGTGGGAAATCTTTCGGAAAGAGAGATTCTGGACCAGTTGTGATGCACAGAGCAACATGTGCAAGTTGTGGAAACTCCTGTGAGGTTCCTTTTAAGCCAAACGGCAAAAAGCCTGTTTTGTGTGGTGATTGTTTTAGAAAAGAGGATGGTGGAGGAGAACGTAACGAGCGCCCTTCCTATCGTTCTTCTGAGCGCTCATTTGACCGCCCAGAACGTTCACAAAGCAAATACACACGCTTTGATGATAACAAGCCTTCCTACCCAGCAACATGTGGAGATTGTGGAACACGCTGTACCGTTCCATTTAAGCCAATGCAAGGAAAGCCTGTGAAGTGTCGCGAATGTTTCGTTCCTGGAGACAGACCATCATCAAATGGTGAAGGTTCATCTGCAGAATTCGCCATTTTAAACACAAAACTTGATGCAATTTTGAAAGCGCTTGGGGCATATGCTTCAACACCAAGAAAAGTTGCAGACAAGAAAGTGTCAAAAAAGGTAGAAAAGGAAGATGGGGATGATGAAGACGAAGATGA
>CAIKXH010000163.1 GCA_903831335.1 Candidatus Uhrbacteria bacterium
ATATCCCCTTCTCCTTGGATGAGTTCGATATTATCGAGGAAGAATTCTTCTCCTTTCTCTGTTGTGAAGAAAAGCACGGTGGTTTTATCGAATGCAGCAAAATCATTTGTATCGAGCGGACCAACTTGATAAGAACTCCAGTTGTTTGTGAGGTCCATGCCTTCCACAAAATAATGTTCATCTCCGCTTCCTGCATCTTGGAATCCTGCTGTTATCTTTCCAGTTCCTTTTGCCCAGAATTGTAGTGAATACACTTTTCCTTTTACCAAGTTCGATGACAAAGTAGCTGGAACTGTTTTGATTCCTGTATTCTTTTCTGAAGCAATAACACTAATCGAGTGTCCTCCGTTTGCCACAGAGTCATTGCTCAATTTTGGTGTGTTTGTTGTTGTTGGTGTAAACGCAGCGTACGTACCATTCTCAAAGGTCTCATTCAAGATGGTTGTAGAGTTACGTCCTGCTCCACCTGTGTATTTGCGGCATCCGTTTTGTGCAGCCGTACATGCATTCGATTCTTTTTTGAGTCCGAAGTATCGGCAGAATCCTTGTGTAGACCAGAATCCACCAGAAACCTTACAATCCGTTTCTTTTGAAACATCTTTTCTATATGGAGTACAAGCGGAATCGACAGATACCGTCTGAGAATACAGACGATAATGGATCACACCAGCTGCATCAAAGAACTCACGACAATCCGGATTAGAGAAAATATCTGTGTGTTCATCACAGCTCGTATCTGCGTTGATCACGGCCGTTGAAGCCGCATCTTCAGAACAAACAACTGTGCTTTCTGTCGCAACTTGTGGTCTTACACAAGGAGCAGGTGTGAGATTTGATTTCAATAATTGCCATGTTTGCAATTGATATCCTGTTTTGTCAGATCCTTGCCATGTGAAGAACGTCGAAGACGTAGTCGACCCAGAACCAGTCGCCATTTCTGGCGTCATACATGCACGCAATTGTGTGTAGTACTCTTGTGACTCTCCGCCATTTGATCCGAGTTGTGTGAATCCATCACATCCAACAGCTTGTGCAGGACAAGAAGCTGCTTTATCGGCGATAAAATATGTTGGGAACTTCGCTGGCTCATAAATCGTTCCTTCTTGGCGATACGAATCATATCCAACACACGTATTTGGACATTGGTCTACCGCAGAAGCAATCGCCGGAACAGCCGGACCTCTTTCTTTTGGTGTATACAAATTACATCCGACATCGAGCGCGGAACAAACCTGTGCATACGATGCACACTCTTTTGGATCTGATGCCGCCCCCTTACAACCAAGATACGCAGGCGCAACTTTCAAGTAATTCTTTGTTGGAGACGTTGTGCTATAACCATCTTTAAAACTTGAAGCGAACTCACCTGTTTCAAGCTGAATGCCGTCAAAACGAATTGTTTTTGAGCTACTATCGCTTATCAAATACAAATCAACAAAACTCACTGATTGAGGAGGTGAAAATGTACACACAAAACGCTTCCATCCATCACTAGCACTGACACTCTTAATGGTCGTATATTGATCAATGCTAGAAATCTGTTGACGCACACAATCGCCTCCCACGGTTAACCCACCAAGATTGATCGTCTTTCCTGCTGCGTCAAGAGGCTCTGCAACTGCTTTTACCACCTCTGAATAACCAGAAGTGGTGTTCGTTGTAGATGCATAAAAACTGAATGTATAAAAACTTCCTGGTGATGTTTTTAAGCGTTGAACGAGCAAACTTGCCGGATTAACACTTTTGGATCCATCAATAGGAACCATTGTTTGATCAACTTCTGGTTTTGTATTTTGAACAGGGACCATCCATCCATCTGGCACCCCATTTTGATCTTCATCTTTCTCAAAGCTTCCGTTGTTTACAAGATTCAATGTGAGTCCAGCATCATTTACATTCAATTCCGTACATCCAGCTTGATCTTGAGAACAAATCTTTGCTGCATGCGTCAAATACAAACGATCTTCGTAAGAATACGATTTCACGGCTCCGCCTTGATGGCGGAATGAACTAGCGCCGCTTGCAACATCATACGCAGAAGCGCCGTTGTACCATTGGTAGACACCATTTGCATCCGCAGACTTTTGTGTTTTATACCACGCACATCCTGCATTTTGTTTTGTACAACTTGCATTATCAACCGTATTCAAAAGATAAGAACTTTCTTTTCCGCTTGAAACATCTTTCAAGGTCATACACGTTGCGTACTGTGCAGGACACTCATCACCCTTAATACGCCAA
>CAIKXH010000164.1 GCA_903831335.1 Candidatus Uhrbacteria bacterium
ACACACGCACATTCCGATGGCAAATAAATTTTTGAATCTCAAACTGCTTTTTTTGAAACAGCCAGCCATCAACTGGTTTGTAAAAGAACCGATCGACCTCGTCTTTCTTCCGAACCTCAACATCACCATTCTCCCTACATCCATCCCAACTGTTCTCACGATTCATGATCTCTCCTGGAAATTCTTTCCAGAATTTTTCTCACACAAAATGCGTCTGTGGCACAAACTTTTACATCCACAAAATCTTATCAATGTTGCGCGCACCATCATCACCCCATCAAACGCAACAACACAGGACGTTGAACGTATTTTCAAAAAGCACAGAGACAACATCGCCTCTATCCCGCATGGAATTTCTTCTCTCTTTCATCCAAAAATAGAAGCGCGCGATCATGGAGTCAGATCAAGGCACAAACTTCCAAAACGATTCGCTCTCTTTGTTGGAACGATCGAACCAAGAAAAAATGTTTTATCGATCATTGAGGGAATGAAACGCTATCGTGAAATGACTCATGATGATTTACACATTGTTCTGGTTGGAAAATGGGGATGGAAATCTCATAATGTTCGTCGAAGACTTTGGAAAAAAGATGTGAGCTCTTGGGTTCATAATCTCTCCTATGTCGATCCAAAAGATCTCCCGGCTATTTATCGTTCAGCAACCGTTTTTGTCTGGCCTTCTTTCTACGAAGGATTTGGCCTCCCGATTCTCGAAGCCATGGCCTCCGGGCTCCCGGTTATTACAAGTTATGTCTCTGCCATGCCTGAAGTAACAGGCAAAGCAGCACTCCATGTAGACCCATTCAACATTCAAGATATCGCTGACGCCCTAAAAGGTGTGGTTCAATCAAAACCCTTACAAGAACAGCTCAGGAAAGCAGGAATTGAGAAAGCCCAAGAATACACCTGGAAAAAGGCTGCAGAACAAACCCTGTCCGTTTTCGAAAAATCGCTCAAATGAGCGATTTTTTTGTTCGATCCTCTTGACAAAAGTGCCAAAAAATGATATAGTACTGTCATGCTTAGATTGAATAGTCGTGCCTAACGAAGCTTTCGCGGCCATTCATTTACAATCTATTGGGGAGAGACCATCGCTATCATGGCCCAAATCGGGGTAGCAAAATAACAAGAACCAATAATTGGGTATTTCTCTTTTGAAGTAAACAATTACTGGTTCTTTTTTGTAAGAAATCGAAATACACCGCACATAGTGCAAAGGCTAAAAGAAGATGCGAAACAAACACAAGCGAAACGTCCCGACGGAAATCAAGCGGACCATCGCCACGGTTCGTAATGCGCGCATCGCGGCTGGCATGAACAACGACCAGCGCTTTCACGAGCGGCGGGTCGAAAAGGATCGAGGCAAGATCCGCGACAACATCACGAAGCGAGAAACCTGCCGCGAGACGTTCTAGCCACAACACACCAAGGAGACCCTGTGCAAATCTACTTCTCCCGCTACCACAAGCCGGTGCGCATCCATGGCATCAGCGGCATCCTGCTGATCCTCGTCCTGCTCGCGCTCTTCGGCCGTAGAAGGTAGCAACTCCCCTCTCAATCAGCTTCGTGCGAATGAGAGACAAGCTCTTTCTCATCTGCTCGACGAACCCGGATTTCTTCCCGGTTCGTCGAGCGCTCAACTTCGGACATCACGTGTGTGGTGTACGGAACAGAGTCAGAAACTTCGGCATTTTTTGCCGATCAAAGGAACAACGATGAGTTGGAAAAAGTTTTCGACTGAGTTCGCTGGCATCAGCATCGAGGGAGATCCATCCGTGCCGAAAACGCACTGGTGGAACATTCTATGGTTGCTGTTCTTCGGATGGAGGCAAGTGGTGGTCCTTCGGGCCGTGACCTTGAACTCGTTCCGAGTCGGCTTCCGTGACCACACGGGCAAGACCATGCTCTGCAGTCGCGAGCTGGTCTGCACACGATTTCGGGTCAAGATTGGCCACGAGTCGTGTCACTTTTTCGCGATCGACAACAAGAACCGCGAAGTGAAACTCGAGGAAGTCGCGCGCGTCCCTAAAAACGACATGCGCTACAAACACACCCCGATGATCTAGCCCAAAACCGCCTGCGACAAAGTCGTCGGCATGGAGAATCATGAATCCTTATCAGGCCACTGTAATCGGTGTTGGACTCGGCACCCTTATCACGATTGCCATGATGCTTGGTCGCATCGCGGATGCTCTCGAAAAGAAAAACGAGAGTACAGATGAAGCCAAGCTGGAAGACAAACCCGAAGAAAAAAAGGAGGTTCCCATGAGATAAAGGCAATCACGCCTGAATCTGGAACACCATGAATCTGAATGAGATCGTTACTGCTTGTTGCAAGCTCGATGGCTCGGTTGAGTTCTGGGAGTTGGTCTCGACCTTCTCTCACGAGCCCATGCTCGAGCTCACTCACGATGGTTTTCGTCTTGTCTTTGACGAGGCCCGCGAGTGGACTTACGAGATCGCGACCGGCAGCTCCCGCCACACGAGCGGCACCTTGTTTGCCACGCGTCGTTGCCCGCAGCACAAGGGGCACTTCTGCGATTCGCGTGGCATGGTGTTTGATCAGAAGGCCGCCCACGCGTTGTGGGACACGGTCATCGGTCAGCTCATCGCTTAGTCTCGCGACAAGCACGTCTTTCAACTCCCCCCTCTCACCTAGCCTGCGCGGCGAATGAGAGCATTGTTCTTTCTCATCTTGCTCGACGTACTTGGAACTTCTTTCCCAGTACGTCGAGCGCTCAATTTCGGACATCACACTGTGTGGTGTACGGAACAGAGTCCAAAATCGACCGGAGAAACGTAGATGGGTTCATTGAATAGACATGAGGCACGGTCCGATACGAAACAAAAACCGCTTCACTACTCCCTCCTCATTCGCTGGAGCTCTGAGGACGATGCGTATGTTGCAACCTCAGAAGAATTCCCCGGGCTTAGTGCCTTTGGAAATACGTATGAGGAATCGGCATGCGAAGCGCAAGTCGCCATGCGGCTGTTTCTTGATCAATACAAAGAAGATAAAACCCCAGCATCAGAACCAAAGGTGGTTAAATAATTGCCTCGTACTTTCCACTCTTGCTCGACAACGTCCTTCCATAAATCGCGTCGAGCTTCTTTCTTCCCTTCGCGATGTGTATCGTGAGTGGAAGTTTGAAGGAGAGAGAAATGCAACAAGAAATTGTTCTTGGGCTACGTGAATTAGCCATCATTCTATTCCTCGGTTTGGCAGTTTTTGGTTTGCTGACAATTGCGTCAGTGAGTCCAAACAGGGATCCGTGGGAACAGATCCCGCCATCGCGCTGGCAACGTGTCATCTCAAAATTTCGAGGCAAAAGTTAAATCGGAGACTCAGGATTCGCAATGACTTGATCAAACAGGAGGAAAGATGAAGATTATCTTGACGAGACGACAAGAGGATTGGCATGCACATTTCACAGAGACGAGTCGTGCAAGTGGCTGTAGGTGCTGGGGTTGTGGCAAAACGCAAAATGCTGCCATCACGGATCTGGTTCTCACCCACCACCACGTAACGCAGGTGCAGATTCACGTTTACAATCCGAATGAAATTGATTTCGTTGCAGAGCTTCCCTTCGAGCGGCTGAAATGGGAAGCAGCCAGAACGCAAAGCGATGCGGTTGGCAAACTCGTGCGTTTCTACATGCACGATTTTGGCATCGATGCGATCGAGATTTCGAATGACGAATATACCCAACGATACATGCGCCGACCCTAGCTCCACCACCTTCCACACTCGCGTGGCAGAAACACATTCGTGTTGCTCTGCTTCGCGGGTGTGTTTTTTTTGTTTGAAGAAACAAAGTGAAAGAGTGAAAAAGTGGAAGAGTGGAGGAAGTGAACCAGCTTTTTTTAAAAAAATGAACCAGTTGCATCATCCAACACTCTTCCACTTTTTCACTCTTCCCTTTTCTGCTATAATTCCCTCATGAATATCGGCATTGATGCACGTATGTATGGGCCCCGCATGGGTGGAGGCG
>CAIKXH010000165.1 GCA_903831335.1 Candidatus Uhrbacteria bacterium
ATTCCTTCTTTCATTTCAACAAAGTGCACACCCACACGATCAATATCATCCAGAAAGTTCTCAAACGTTTCAATATAATCCTCTACTTGTGTAAACGTAAATAATATCTCATTTTCTGTGAGATATCCGCGTTGCTTCCCTTTTTCCAACAATCGATCCAAAACCTGATCTGATGGAGGTTCTGCCTTTACATAACGAACCTTTGGAGCAACAACCACCTTTTGTTTTGGTTGCGGTTTTTGTTGTTGCTTTTGCTTCTGTGGAACCTGAGGCTTTTTTGGTTGATTATGTTGCTTCTGTGGCTTCACTACCTTTTTTGGAACTGGTTTTCCTTTTTGAACGGATTGTTTTCCGCCGGAGGCGGATCCGCCTTTGGCGGACTTCACAGTCTTTTTGACAGTCTTTGGTGCCATACGAAAAAAATGAACCTTCTATGCCGTTACTGGCGTGCATGAAAGTTTAGTTAAGTTCTGACAAAAGCTTTTTAACGGCCTCGGCATCACCAGCGTCTTCCGCTTGGCGAAGTTTTTGTGCGAGCACAGATCGCTTTTCCTGACGGTCTGTTGTGCGCAGGATTTCTAAAAGAATATTCAATTGTGTGAGACGAGCGCTTGGCGAAAGATTCTCGAAGGTTTGCTCAGCCATGAGGCTTGATTGATCCAAAAGCGAAAGAAGATGTTCTTTCAGAGGATCATTGATAAGCAGGTTTCGAGTACTTGCAAAAAACGTTGAGGTTTTTGCCATCTCAATGTCTGAAGTGTAGGCGTCTTCAACGAATTTGTAAAGGTTTCCGATATCTACATGCTCAATCGGTATCTGTCTCAACTCCGTGCGAACATGTTCCTTATTTTCTTCATCATTCAGCATTCCACCAATAAGCACGAGCGCGACCTGCTCTTTTTTTCCTAATTTTATAGGATGAACACTATTTGTGTTCGGGGTTGTTTTCTTCTGTTCTTGTTTTGGAGAAATGGCTGTTCTTAATATTCCAAGCTCGATATTCAAGAGTGATGCAAGTTTTGCGAGCCAATGTTCACGTTCTACAACATCAAAAATTTCTGCAATCGCAGGCAGTAATTCTTGTGAGATCAGACGCTTGTGATCTACATTTGAAATATCTCTGTCCGATAATGTTCGATCAAATAAATACTGCATGAACGGGACAGATGTTTGAGATAATGTCTTCCATTGCTCAGGATTCTTTTGCACCAAATCATCTGGATCTTTTACATCTGACGGAAGAGAAATAGCACGACAATCGAAGCCAAGTGAACGCGCAATCGTGACACCTTTTTTCGCAGCTGTTAATCCGGCCGCATCACGATCAAAACAGAACACAACTGTGTCTGTATAACGCTTCAACAATTCGAGTTGTTCTTGTGTCAGTGCCGTACCCGAGCTTGCAACAATGTTCTGAACACCAATTTTATTCGAGGCAACAACATCCAAATTCCCCTCCATCACGATCACACATTTCTGATCCTTGATCGCTCTCTTTGCCAAATCCAATCCGTAAACGAGCCGACCTTTATGGTAGACCGGGGTCTCTGGAGAATTCATGTACTTCCCTTGCTGAACATCTGCCCCAGGCAAAATACGCCCTGTGAACCCAACTGTATTCCCATGCTGATCCCGAAGCGGAATCATGACACGAGCTCGGAATCGATCAATCACTCCACTTCCAGATTTCTTCTTCAAAGATAAACCAGCCTGCACAAGTTCTGTTTCAGAGAATCCACGCTTTAAAAGTGCATCCGATAAAACACTCCAGTCGTCCGGAGCAAAACCGATTCCGAATCGTTCAATAAGCTCTGAGGTGATCCCACGATTCGCTAGATAGTCACGCGCAACCTGTGAGCCAGTCGAACTGGCTAAAACCTTCTTATAAAACGAAGTCGCAAGCTCATGAATCAACATCATGCGCTGCTTCACATTTCCTTCCGTTGTTGAAAATCGTTTAATCTCTACACCCGCCTTCTTTCCCAAATGCATAAGCGCCTCTGAAAAATCCATTCCTTCCATTTTCTGAACAAACGTAAAAATATCTCCACCTTCTCCGCAACCGAAACAGTGAAAGATCTGACGATCAGAAGAGACGTGAAAGGACGGAGACTTTTCATGGTGAAACGGACACAAAGCCCGAAACCCATTCATCCCAGCTGGCTTCAATTCTAAATACTCACCCACCACGGTGACAATATCCAGTTTTTCTTTTATTTCATCTTTTGGGTCCATAGTTCTGTTCGCTTCATCCCGACGGAGTTCGACGACGAGGGATCTCCCCTCTATTCACTCGAAGCTTATCCGATTTTATCCGTTTTCGCAAACAAAAAATCCCGATGAATCGGGATATTAGGAAACGCCGAGTTTATCGAGGTACAGGCGAAAAAAGTTGGGAAACTGCGAGTGCAGATTCTCTGGAAGTGCATCCAATCTGAACCATTCGAGTGCATCAAACTTGTGAGGCTCGCCATTTGCGACCTTTGAGCGATCAACAAGAACTTTGAAGTCGAGGGCGATCCAGTGCGTTGGCACGCCATCATGTTCACGATGAACATCTCGGAATCCGAGGAATTCGGCCTTCAAGACTTCTGTGCAGTACTCTTGTTTAATTTCATCAATGAGCGTTTTTTCGACTGTGTCGCCAAACTCGATTGCGCCGCCACCACAATCCCAACAACCATGTTCGTCTCTGCAATTCATGCTGCGCTTCGCGAGCACAAAATTCCCTTGACCATCATGGCAAAAGAACACGACTGTGACCCCTGTAAAATCAACACCTTTTTTCATAGTGTTTCTCCAAGCAACAAATATCGCTTGCAACATGAGATTATCGTATATCTATTCTTTTTGCAAAAAACCTCTCGCATGACACGAGAGGTTTATCTTAATTTTTCGTCACAGACAAAATCTTTCCATCATCAATCTTTACCAGCTTATCAGCCAACTTCGCATATTCTGGTTCATGCGTCACCATGATAATTGTTTGCCCTTCTTTGTTGAGCTCTTGAAAAATCTTCATAACCGCCGCAGAAGATTCATTATCAAGGTTTGCGGTTGGCTCATCGGCAAATAGAATCTTTGGGTGGTGGACGATGCCGCGTGCAATACTCACGCGCTGTTGTTCTCCCCCAGACATTTTGCTTGGGATGCTATCAAGCCTGTGCTGCAAGCCTACAATCGTCAGAGTTTCAATTCCGCGAGCGTACGCACTCTTTTTATCCATTCCCTGCATGAGCAGTGGCAAAATGACGTTATCGATCGCCGTGAGCTCTGGGAGAAGCGCATAATCTTGAAACACGTATCCAAAGTTCATGAGACGAAAATTTGTTCTGGCTTCTGCATGCAAATTCTCTGTTGAAATATCATCAATAATAATACTTCCACTCGTTGGATAATCAAGCAAACTCATCTGATAAAGCAATGTACTTTTTCCTGCTCCAGACCTTCCCATAATCACAATAAATTCTCCGGACTCTGCCCGAAAATCAATCCCTTTCAAGACTTCGATTCTTCTGTCTCCATCCTTAAACGATCTTTTCAATTCTTTTACTTCAATCATACGATTAGTTTCTGCCTAAAATGGAATCAAGCGTATTTTTTCTCACAATCATGCGTGCTGGAATAAATCCAGCGATCACGGTTGAGACCACAAGAAGACCAACACGGAAGAAGGTTTCGCCTAATGGAGCCACAAGGATTCCATCGCTAAACGGAAAGTCAATTGGATTCATGGCAAAATACGGAACCATGATTGTGTACACAAGAATAAGCCCGAAAAAGGATCCGCAAACGGCATAGAAAATAGATTGAAAAATATAGGAAATCTCAATCACTTTTCCGTTAATTCCTATTCCCTTTAGAATTCCGATAAATTTTCTACGAGTAACAGCATTAATAAAGATCACGATGAAAATGGTAATCGCGGCCACAACAAGACCAATAGAACCAAGCATGGCCCCGAGTGTAGAAAACGTCTTGATCATGTCTTTCAAGAATTTTGGCTGCGCCTCTTCAAACGTCTGTACCTTTGCAAAATGATCTGCACCGCTTCTGATAAGTGCATCACGCACATCCGCGGGATTCACACCAGGTTTTACTTTTAAGGCGATTTCTGCGACATTTCCATCATTTCTGCCAATCATGCTACGAAGCTGTGAATCAACCATGTAGACACTTTGACCAACATCACCCACCTTACTTTTTATAACTCCCTTCACGGTCACCTCTCTTACAACTCCATTTACTGTCAAACGAATTTTTGTTCCAGGATAGACGTCATTCAATGCCGCAAATCCAGGATTATCAACGGGGACAAATCGTTTTAACAAATAAGAACCAATCAATACTTGATCAAAATCAGAAGGGGTTAAATAATCACCCTCGATTACCTTTGTAGATAAACCAGTCAGACGATCTTCCATCCCAGGATCAATTCCGACAACCTGCCCAGCGGAAATATTCGGCTCGTCTGTTTCAAGTCTTGTTTTGTAATTTGCCTCCAAGGAACCACCGCTTCTGTAACGTGCAGAATACATGTTTACCTCAGGAATTCCCTGAATCATTCCAATCACACCAGGACTGTTTTCAATATACTTTTTATCTGTGAGCGAAGAAATGATGACATCCCCCGTATACTGCTCCTGGTTTTGATTCACAGATCCCTGAATAAGCCCAACAAGAATTCCACTTACAACAACCAGATTCAAAAACGTCAGCACCATAACAAACACAATCAAGCCTGTGGTCCAAAGACTCGCACGCATGATTTGACGTCTTGCCAAGAAAAATCCAATTTTAACATCAAGAAGAGAAACCATATTACTTTCTGGATTCCTTGATCACAACAACATCTCCATCTGTTAATCCTGAGATGATTTCAATTGTTCCAAGTGTAGAAACGCTTCCTGTTTGAACGGTTCTATATGTAATGATATCGCCCTCCATGACTTTAACAACTTTATTTCCTTTATCTAATTCGATGATTCCTTGCGGAACTGAAATAACATTTGATTTCTTTTCTGTGTCCACGATCACACTCGCTGTCATACCTGGTTTTACACGATCATCTTGTACGACAAACTGTAAGAGAATTCTGTACGTTGTGACACCATCACGAATCGTTTCAGATGGATCAATAGAAACAACTTTTGTTGCAAACAAGACATCTGATCCGTAAGCATCTAAAAAGACATTTGCAGAATCCCCAATTTTCACAAACGGCAGGTTCTTTTCTGGAACATAACTTTCAATCTCTAATGATCCTGAACTAATCATTGAAACAATACTTTCATTTGCACCTACAATCTTTCCAACCTTTGCTTCTACAGCTGTCACAACACCCGCAATAGGTGCACGAACTTGCTTTTTATAAAGCTGAGCGAGAACATCTTGTTTACTTGCTTCAGCTTGATTTACTTGAGCTTGATAGACAGAAACATCAGCGGATCTTGCAGGGGCTTTTTTAATCAGATATTGATCATTCGCTGTTTTTAGATTTCCTTCTGCCGTTTTCAATGCGGATATAGATGTCTTATGCGCTCCTTCTGCGGAAGTGATGTTCCCGGAAGCGGTAATAATTGTGGTGCGTGCTGTTGAAACGTCTGTTTTCCACGTGGTTGAAACGGCCTCACATGGATTTCCATATGTAAACACACAACTATTTGGATTATTTACAACAATAGAAAGCTTTTCAAAAAAAGATTTCAACGTATTCAAATTCTGTTTTGCCTCAAGAAGAGATGCGGAAAGATTTGCATCTATTGTTAATGCATCTGTGGAAGCATTCCACTTAACAAGCATATCCCCAATGATTCCGCGCTGTAACTCAATTTCTGTTTTTAAATTCGAATCAGAAGAAATAATATTCAGCTTCAAATTACTTGTTTGAGGATTACTAAACAACTGATCCGCTTTATTCAACACAGCATCGTCCCCTTTTGTATATGCATCCTTAATCGTATCCACAAGACTCTGTTTTGTATTTAACAATGAATCTTTTGCATTTAAAATAGATGTTTCCGCATTTGTAATGGCTGTTTGCGCCAATGTTAAATCTTCCGCAGACGCACCAGATAGAAACTGATTTAATTTTGCCTTTTGCAAATCAATATTTGCTTGGATTTCAACAAGCCTAGCCTCTAATTGTGACGTGTCTTGGCTTGCAAGAATTTGTCCAGCTGATACAGAATCGCCAATTTTTGTGGCAACATTTGTAACACGACCACTTTGTTCAAACGAAAGATCCAGACTCTCTATTGGGACAACCTTTCCCGCAACAGAAACCTGTTGAACAAACTCAGAAGGACGAACGATCATGGTGATGTTTTTTGGTGCTTGGTTTTTAAAATAAAAAAACACACCAGCACTCAACGTAATAACAAGAATAATTCCTAAAGGCATCTTCCACTTCATAATGGTTTTTCTAAATAATTTTCAAAACTATTATACCAAAATACCCAATAATTGTCTTGGGTATTTGATTTCATTAGCAATACTCGTGTTTTACACCAGAATGGAACCCCATGGTTCTGAGAGCTTCTGATGTGTGTGCGAAAACGCAAGCGGATTTCTCTAGAGCTTTGAATTTGTGACTTTCTCTTAACATGGAAAGAATTAGCGGATTTGTTCCTGAAATAAGGACTTTCTTCCCTTTTGACTCAATGAGGCCAATAATTTCTTCCAGCGCATCAAGTCCGTCTAAGTCCACAAAATACAACTCGCGCAATCGCAACACAACTTGCTCATACCCTTTCAGCTCCGACTCGAAACGAGAAATATGCGCCTGACTATCCACATAGGTCAGATGACCTTTAATGGAATAAATGAGTGTATGTGTTTTTTTTGAAAGTTTCTTGATTGATTTTCCAGAAATAGAATCGATCAACTTTTTATTTTTGTCATTCACTGTTAAATCAAACTGCCCATGAGACAATGTATCAAGGAATATCACAAGTGAGATCGATGCCCCGACCAAGATTCCGACCATTGGATCAATCAAAACAGTAACGATCGCGACGAGCAGAGCAATAAAAAAACTCTTGCGATCAATTTTGTACATACGCTTAAGATGCTCGCGCTCTACCATGCGTACAGCGACCACAACCAGAATGGCTGCAACCACAGGCAATGGAATATAAGAAAAGTATGGAAGCAAAAACAAAGAAATAATCGCAACAAATACAGCGCTCAAGACAGCAGATGTTTTATGCTTTGCTCCACTCTTGATATTAAGCGAGGTGCGGGCAAGAGCAGCTGTTGCAGGAATTCCTCCGGCAAAACCAGAAACAATGTTCGCAAGCCCAAGTCCAAACATTTCTTTTCTTTTATCATGTTTTGTTTTTGTCATTCCATCAGCAATTTTTGCAGAAAGCATTGTTTCTAAGATGGCAACAAGAGAAATTGTAAGAACTGTTGAAAGAAATGCAGTGTTTAAATTCGCATGAAAAGAAAATGGGAGGAAAAATTTTGGAGAAAGATCTGTGAAACGCATGCCAAGGGTTTGAATCGCAATAGGAATTTGGTGTGTTTGCGATAAATATCCTAACCAGATTCCAAACGGCGTAAGGAGGGCAGCCGCAGGAATATACGGAATAGATTTCAACTTCTTCCAAAAATGATCCATGGTTAAAATCAGAACAAAAAACAGAGCAAAAACCCCCACAGCAGAAACAGAAGCAGAACCAATATGTTTAAACGATTCTACAAGATTTGCAATAAACGTTTCATGCTTATGTAACCCCGATAAACCAAACGCGAAGTTGAACTGATTAAACGCGATCGTGAAGGCAACACCAATGGTGAAGCCTTGAATGGTATTTGCTGGAATGTAAATCAGGTAACGCTCAAATTTGAGTACCCACGCAATCAAAATCACGATTCCGACCACAACCGAGAGCATGGGCAGGCTCTCGATCCCATTCATGAAAACAAACGTTGCAAGAATTCCCGAAAGCGCACCTGTTGGACCTGTAATATTAAAATTACTTCCGCCAAATAGCCCAGAAATTAACCCGGCCCAGATAGCCGTAACAATTCCTTGTGTTGGAGTTGCTCCTGCCGCAACAGCAAGAGAGATGGAAAGCGGAATCGCAACGAGCGAAACGGTAAGTCCGGATTTCCAATTGAATTTAATGTGCGAAAAAAATGATTTCATAAGAGCGTTATTTTTATTCTTGCTCAATTTTATCGCATCAGGTATATTTCTGC
>CAIKXH010000166.1 GCA_903831335.1 Candidatus Uhrbacteria bacterium
AAACGAAATTAAAAAATAATATCGTTTGAGCTTGTCGAGAACTTGTCATGCCACATCTCGACAAGCTCAATGAATATACATGTGATCATAACAGTTCACGTAAAACCACGATCTCGAAAGAACTCTATCGAATGGATCGATGATGAGACTGCCAAGATCTCCGTCACAGCGATTGCAGAGAAGGGAAAGGCGAACGATGCTGTTATGGAGGTGTTATCCGAGGATCTTGGTATAGCAAAGTCTTTGATCGAGATTGTGAGAGGAAAGACGACAAGAATTAAACAGGTGGAAATAAAAAAATAGCTCAATTGAGCTATTTTTATTTTGGTGCCTCATCTATACCTCCTTTGTTGAAAGGGTTACACCGAATAACACGTTTTATTGTGAGCCAACCTCCTTTTATCAGTCCATGACGCTCAAAACACTGATATCCATATTCCGAACAGGTTGGGTAAAAGCGACAATATCCGTTCGGGTAAAGATGTCGCATGAAACCGTGGTCAAAAGACAAGGTTTTTTGATAAATTCGGATAAGAAAGAGTATGAGAAGTGTTGGAAGGAACAGGAATCGCCATTTCATAGGAGTTTTGCTCGTTTAAACATGCGGTCAATCTGTTCTACCAGTTGCTTGTGCGTTTGCTCAATCGTTTCCTTCTTTACGAGAAACAAGACATCAAAACCTGGACGGATATCGGAAAGGCGTTTTTCGACGATTCCGCGAATTCTTCGCTTAATCTTATTGCGAACAACCGCCCGTTTCGAAATCTTTGTTCCAACTACAACTGTAAATCGAGTAACAGGAAGATTATTTGTTGTAAAACGTATTCCAAGCGTGGAATCAAAGACACTCCTGCCTTTGGCAAAGAGTGTTTTGATATCTTTTTCGTTACGTAATCTGTTTACGGAAGGAAACACATGATTATTTACTTGTTGCAACAGGCGCTAGGCGCTTACGTCCTTTTGCGCGACGGCGAGCAATAACTTCACGGCCGTTTTTTGTGCTCATTCTTTGAAGAAATCCGTGTGTTCTTACACGTTTGAGCTTTTTTGGTTGATGGGTTCGCTTTGGCATAGTGGGTGATTAGTATTTTCTAGAAAGTAGCAGGTAAAGACAGGTGGAAGCTTAATTCATAAGCCATAAACTGCCAACTACTTGAGTACACAGATACTAACACAGTATCCACAGCTTATCAAGGGCTTTAGGAACAATTTGCGCTCTTGCCCAGTTGTGGATAAATCGATACACTGATCCACATCATATCCCCCCACTCGTGTATTTGAATCGTTTTTTCTCATAAATTGTCGTTATGAACACGATCGAACTTTGGCAAGCTGTTCTTGGTGAACTGGAACTATCTCTGAGTAAGGCCAATTTTACAACTTGGTTCAAGAATACGTTCATTTCTGAAATTAATGAGCACTCTCTTACGGTTGGTGTACCTAACATGTTTACCCTCACATGGTTAGAAAAAAAACATGCACGTGAAATTATCAAATCTGTTCAAGAACACACAGGTGGAAACATTAAACATATTTCTTTTCGTGTTGAAACACGCCAAATCCCTGCTCAAGCCGTTCCTGTTGCTGGAAAACAAGAGGTTGTATCTCATATACAACCCGTATCAGAACAACAAACACAAACAGTAAGGGATTTTTTCTCAGAACAAGCTCCTTCGGAAGTTCAGGAAAACAGAACAGGAGAATTTTCTCTCAATGGAAAATACAACTTTGAGACATTTATTGTTGGTAAGCAAAATGAGCTTGCCCACGCTGCAGCACAGGCGGTAGCGAATCAGCCTGGAGGTGTTTACAATCCTCTTTATATTTATGGTGGCGTTGGTCTTGGAAAAACACACCTTCTTCAAGCGATTGGAAATGAATTATTGAGAAAAAATCCTAATTTAAGGATTCTCTATATTACATGCGAGCGTTTCACAAATGATTATGTCACGGCTTTACGCACAGGAAAAATGACCGATTTCAAAAACCGATACCGCATGGTTGATATCCTCTTGGTAGATGATATTCAGTTTATTGGGGGAAAGGAGAGTACGCAGGAAGAATTTTTCCACACGTTCAACCAACTTTTTCAAAACAATAAGCAGTTGGTTATTTCTTCAGACCGCCCACCAAAAGCCATTCCTTCTCTTGAAGCACGTCTTGTTTCACGTTTTGAACAAGGAATGCTCGCTGATGTGGGATCTCCTGATTTTGAAACACGTGTTGCAATTTTGGAATCGAAATGTCGTGAAAAACTCTATCAAATAGAGCACGATATCTTAAACCACATTGCCTCTGTTGTGCAGACGAACGTAAGAGAATTGGAAGGAGCTCTCAATAAAGTCATTGCATTTCATCAATTTAAAAATGTTCGCCCTTCATTAGAAACAGTCAAACCAATTCTTACCAGTTTTCAGCCTTCTTCCATAAAGAAGAACGTAACACCGAAACAACTCATACACACTGTTTCACTTTACTTCGATATTCGCATCGAAGATCTCCTTGGAAAGAGTCGTGAGAAAAAATTAGCTTTTCCGAGACAAATCATTATGTATTTAATGAGAGAAGAGATGAAATCAAGCTATCCTTCTATTGGAAATGAGCTGGGTGGTAGAGATCACACAACCGCCATGCATGCATATGATAAAATTTCCGAGTGTTTAACAGAAGATGAAAAACTTCAACAAGACATTGAGATGATTAAGCAGCGTTTATACACAATGTAGTCCACAGGTTATTCCTGTGTATAAGGAATGTATAACCCTATGGACAGCCCTGTGTGAAAATAAGGGATAAGAAAGGACTACTATTTCAAACTTTTTTGTCCACATGTTCATACACACCACCGTGCAGAATTCTTCCACAGACAAGTCACTATTTTTTTCTCTCCATTGAGATAAAAAAATAAAGTTATCCCTCTCATCCACAGCCTTACTATTGTCTTTAGTTCTTTATTCTAAACCAAGGAACTAAAATTTATGAAGATTTCCTGCACACAAGAAAACCTCCATCAAGGATTAAGTATTACAAGTCACCTAGTGACGAAGAATATTAATCTTCCCATCCTTCAAAATGTTCTTATAAAAGCAGAAGGAGGAATTGTTAAGTTCACAACAACAAATCTTGAAATTGCAATCAACTGTTCTGTACGTGGAAAAGTAGAAGATCAAGGAGAATTTACAATTCCTTCAAAATTATTTTTTGATTATGTTTCATTGCTTCCAAATGAAATCATTCATCTGGAAACGATAGGAGATCAATTGGTAATCGAGTGCGGAAGTCATAAAACAAAAATTCACGGACTTTCAGCAACAGATTTTCCACTCGTTCCAAAGGTGGAAGGAGATACAACCTTCCAGATCCCGATCAATGACCTTAAAACAGCCCTCTCCCAGGTTTTATTCTCTGTTGCAACAAATGAATCACGTCCTGAGTTAACGGGTGTGTTCATGCATTTTTACCCGTTTCAACAAGAAATGAGATTAACTCTTGCAACAACGGACTCCTACAGACTTTCTGAGCGCACAATCCCTGTGACAAGTGGGCCCATGGAAGATTATTCCGTTGTGATTCCTGCTAAAACTCTTTCAGAGGTGAGCCGTATTCTTTCTGTGTTTAGAGATGATGTCGATTTGCCTTCCTATATAACCATGCAGGTAAAACAGAATCAGGTTGTCTTCATGTATGGTCCCGTTGAGCTTGTTTCAAGAACGATTGAGGAAAATTATCCTGACTATCAACAAATCATTCCGAAGCAATTTCAAACACAAGTTGTTATAGATAGGGAAGATTTTCTCAAGGCAGTAAAAACAGCAAGTTTGTTTTCAAAGAATGGTTTGTTCGATGTTACACTTCTGTTTTCCCCAACGGAAAAAAGTGTAAGTGTAAAAGCTCTAGATGTAACACGTGGAGAAAATACAACTATGTGTGGAGCGGATGTTTCAGGAATATTGAATTCCGTCACTGTCAATCACAGATATCTTTTAGATGGACTTCAATCCATGGTAAGTGATCAAATTTTATTTGAGATGATCGATGCTTCAAACCCATGTTTGTTGACAATGAAAGAAAAGCCATCCGAACACAGATATATCGTGATGCCAATTAAACAATAGAAATAAAAAAGAAGATCTTTACGATCTTCTTTTTTATTTCTATTGTTTTTTGAAGAGGTCCAGTGAATTTTGAGGGTTGTAAATTGTAGATTGTGTATCTTCGGAACCAAGTGTGTTATTTATGGTTACAACCGTACCAGCTGTTGAAAGTGTTTCTGTAGAATTTTTTACCTTGGCTTCTGCAGAAATGATCCAAATGCCACTTTCTTGAATATTCCAATCCAATGTGACAAAGGAAGAGGAAGGATTCATAACTTCCCCAAGAATGATTTTATTTGGAGAAGTTGCCTTTTGAACAAATAATTTTAATGCACTTACATCCTGAGGGTTTTTTATTGAGGTGACAACTGTATAGGAGGTTCCGTTTTTATTTATTTGTTGGTTGTTTTTTGGATCAATAATCGTGAGAATATTTTCTGATGATTCTAGAGTTGTTTGCAAACTTATACTGTCTGAAGTGTTGTTGTCTATATCATCATAAGCAACAACCTTAAGAGAATGTAGTCCTTTCTTTATGGATGACGGAAGAGAGAATGTAATATCTGAAGATGAATTAGAAGAGACTCCTAAAAATAAATCATCAATATAATATTCAATTCGTGATACACCTCTTGGGGCAGAGGATGTTGAAGATATCGTTATTTTCTGTGTATCGATTACTGTATTATTCAACGGTGACTGAATGTGAACAACAGGGGTGTTTGATGGGGTATGAAGGTCATCAAATTCAGTTGGAGGATTTGTTGTTTGTAGTTGAATTCCTGTTTCCTGTTGTTTCTTTGATAACCATGATTGAACACCTGTTTCCCATGCTTGATAGTGGGGGTCTTGAGAAGGGTCGCTCGGAGCAGGTCCTTGAGGATCTGAAGGAACAACAAATTGTAATATTTCATGGTAACCACCGTATGTACGTGTTTCCTTAAAGGAGTCTGGCGTAAAGTCTGTTGCAATTTTTCCGCTCGCGCGATCTATGACAAGAGTCTGTGCGCCGAGAGAACCATCCAATACAGGTTTTCCTGTTGGGCGAATTTCAGGTTGTATAAATGGTTCGTTCGGCAACCCTTCATGGGCGCGCTTCATAAAAGCATTCCAAATTGGGCCTGCAACAATTGAACCATCCGCACGATTTTTCATTTCTTTATTATTGTTATTTCCTACCCACACACCCGCAGCAAGGGAGGGGGTGTAACCCATAAGCCATGCATCGTGATAATCATTTGTTGTTCCGGATTTTGCTGCAACAGGCCTGTCTCCGATTTGGAGATTATTAATGGCTCCAAAAACAGGGATGCGAGCATTGTTGTCGGAAAGAACATTTGAAATCATTCTTGCGGAATTTTCAGTGATGACTTGCTTTGGGTCTTTTTGTTTCCATTCTTCTAAGATACTTCCTGAAGAATCTTCGATTTTCAAAACTGAAACTTGTTCATGCAGTTTTCCGTCATTCGCAAGTGTTGCATAGGCATTTACGTGATCAACGAGACGAACTTCTCCACCCCCAAGAACAACAGATAAACCAAAGTTTGCATGATTTGTGAAGGAGGTATAACCAAGGGATGTTGCGAAATCAAGCGTATTTTCAACACCAACAAGATAAACTGTTTTCACTGCTGGAATATTCAAAGACATCTGAAGGGAGTCACGGAGTCTGATAGGTCCACGCTCCTTAAGATCATAGTTGTGAGGGGTATAAGAACCAACATCTGTCGGAAAATTTGTTACCACATCCCACAATACGGTATTTGGAGAGTATCCCATTTCAAATGCTTTTGTATAAACAATCGGTTTAAAGCTTGATCCTGGTTGGCGTAAGCGTGTTGAAACGTTTACTTGGCCATCAATCGTCTTATCAAAAAAATCTTTTGAACCAACCATGGCAAGGATTTGTCCTGTTTTTGGATCTTCTGCAACAAGAGAAGCATTAGAAAAACCGTATTTTTCTGATCGTTCTTCAACTCCTTTTTTTACTTCTTCTTCTGCAATCTGTTGCATTTTGT
>CAIKXH010000167.1 GCA_903831335.1 Candidatus Uhrbacteria bacterium
GAAATGGAATTCACGGAAACGCAAATCGAATTCCGGCCCCATTCCAATCATGGCATCTGGAATGAACACGAGCGCGTTCCGAGACCAGACACTGTGACCATCCTCATTTCCCACCATGAGAACAAGAGCTGCATGCTCTTCTTCATTTCGATCGATCCACGCCTGAACCAGTTCATGAAACGATTCGTCTTGGTATTCCCATTTCCCATCACGCGATCCTCCGCACGCATTCAGAACACGGATACCAGAACGACCATGCTGCTCTCCGTACAGTTGCACAAACTCCATGAACTTTTCATCGACATGCTCTTGAAACATGCGTTCAAATTCAGTAGCAAGAAGTTCTGCAACAGACGATTCGAGCACACCTTCTTTCAACAACCCCTCTTGAGCCCGATACACATCATCGCTCACATGCATGACCACACGGGGAAAATCACTCAAACGAACAATACGCATTTCAAACACCTCCAAAAAATGGCTCCTGAAACCTATCGCAATATGAAGGTTTTGTCCAGACATAAAACAGAAGTCTCACGACTTCTGTTTTATTTCATTCTTCGACGTATCATGCGAACGAATTGATACAATTGATACTTTATTGGGTGAATCACCACATCAAACGTCCCTGGATACTCCACTTCTTCCCCGCCAAACCCACGCTTAAATCTCGAGATTCCCGCCCATGGGTGCGTCGACAATGCATCAACGGGAGCCACACCCCACCAGTCGTATGATTGAATTCCATTCGCTTTTGCATTCTTCATGAGCTCCCAATGTAACAAGTAAGGCCCCATGAAATTACGTTTCACATTCGATGAAGCTCCGTGCAGATATGTTCTCACCCCACCAAAATCCATCATGATGTTTGCTGCCAAAATATCGTCTTCCTGTTTTGCGATTGCAAGAAATGCAACACCGCTTTCGATCATCTTTCTATAATATTCTTTTCCATGCAATCGAAATTCATCTCGTGAAGATGTCATCTCAAATACATGCCATACATCATCAATCGAAGCGGCTTTAATTTCTATCTGCACACCCTTCTTTTCTGCAAGGCGAATATTATATCTTGTTTTCTCATGCATGCCGGACAAAAGCTGCTCCTCTGTTTGAGAAAGATCTGTGATAAGTGTATGAGCCGGCTGAATATCCGAAACATTCTGTGTTCGTGGAGGTAAACCTTGTGCCTGTCCTTCACTCGCCGGTTCAAAACGCACAAACATGTTTTCTTCTGTGTTCATGTCAGACAACGGAAACGTGGCACCTCTCTCATGCTCTCCCCTCGATGAGGGGAGAGGTAACGTGATGGGGCCGCGAGGAATGTATGCGTACGATCCGAATCCAGAAATATTTTTGTGAATCACCTGTGCCACCGCCCGAAGATCTCCGTTCACCATCCACACAACACGATCCACCTTTTCTCCAGCGTCTTTCTGGAATTCTCCCCAATTCCACGATTGCAAAAACAGACCCGAGCGCGGGCCGTGTTTAAGGACAAAAGCGTCCCATTCTGATTTTTGGAGTGAATTATGAATGAGTTGCATACACCATGTCATCCTGAAGGAGTCCGACGACTGAAGGATCTCGGATTTATTATACATTACTTGAATCGACAAGAGATCCTTCGCTTCGCTCAGGATGACACGAAACCCTTACTTTCCTAACCGTTTTAATGCCGCCTTAATGCGTTCTTCTGTGGTATCCCCTTCTACGGTTGATAAAATCTGTTCTGCGTCACGACGCGAATACCCGAGAGCTTGCAATGCACCAATGGCGTCTTCATCATATCCGGAAGATTCTTCAGAATCGACAAGGACCCCTTTCAGTTCTAAAATTATTTTTTGTGCGGTCTTCTTTCCAATTCCAGAAACGCTTGTGAGAAAAGCTAAATCTCCAAGGGAGATTTTTTTCTTTACCGTTTCTATTTCATCGACAAACACAATTCTCTGCGCACTCTTTGGCCCAACACCGGATACGCTCGTGAGTTTCCAAAAAAGTTCCAGGGCGTCCATAGAGGTAAGCCCAAATAATTCATGTTCACTCTCGCGGATCGCTTCATGTGTATAGAGTTCAACGTGCCCATGAAGTGTCTGTCCAACTTCATCTGGAAGGATGACTTTATATCCGATCCCTCCGGTTTTTATGATCACAAATCCAGCCCCATGGTACACAACCTCTCCTTCAATCATTGCAATCATATTCCTAATTTAAAAACACGATGATAATACTCCCCAGCACGCTTATCAATCTCCTTTTGAAGGAGTGCTGGGAATGCCGGCATGGTTCCTTCTCCTACAATAGCATCCTGAATCTGCCTCATCAATCGGCCAAATTTTGGACCCGCTTCCATATTCAATAACTCAAGAAGAGCAACACCGTCTAGTCCAACCTCCTGAAAAACACGATTTCTTTCACGATTTTTTTGTGTTGCGCGCTGCATTTCTTTTTGAACACGCCTTTCTGGAGCATAGTCATGCTCTGATTTTAATGCGTTCGCAAATAATTCTACACGATGTTTTGAGGTTCCGTTTGTTTGCATGGATCCACATACCATATCCAAAAACAAACAACCTTGTGCTAAATCAAGATAATCATCCCCATCATATCCGCGCTTCTCCGCGAGATAAAGGTATCGTTTTGCGTGTGCCGGATTCACTCGTTGAAAATCTTCCCCAAACTTCATGTGATGTGCAATCAAATCCTCAAGCAAATTCCGATCCCGTGAAGATAATCTGTGTGCCACAACAAATCGATCAAGCGCCTGCTGAAAAAC
>CAIKXH010000168.1 GCA_903831335.1 Candidatus Uhrbacteria bacterium
CGCCCGAAAGTGCCCGCGTTTCAAATCTGTGTTCGTGCGCTCAAACTGCATCGAAATAAGTTGTCGAATCAAATCGGTTCGAGAAACAGATGGTCCAACCTTCAAATGTAAAACAGTCTCTTCATATTCTTTCGGCGAACCCAAACCGTAAATACACGAAACGGACGCGACGATAATCACGTCTCGACGCGTAAGCAATGCTTGTGTGGCCGCGTGGCGTAAACGATCGATCTCTTCATTGATCATGGCTTCTTTTTCAATATACGTATCCGTACGCGGCATGTACGCTTCCGGCTGGTAATAGTCATAATACGAAACAAAATACTCCACGACGTTATCAGGAAAAAATTCACGGAACTCATTACAGAGCTGGGCGGCAAGCGTTTTATTGTGCGCAATCACAAGCGTCGGGCGATTCACTTTTTGAATCACATTCGCCATAGTGAATGTTTTTCCAGAACCCGTGACTCCGAGCAATGTCTGAAATTTCTGCTTGGACAACAAGCCACCAACGAGTTCATCGATCGCTTTTGGTTGGTCCCCGGCGGGTTTGTATTTTGAGTGAAGGGTGAAGTTCATAAAGGCAAAGTGAAAGAGTGATGAAGTGGAGGAGTGATTGAGAGATAAGTTTATTTATTTTGTAAACAGTGATTAAAAAATAAGAAGACTCTTTTTTCCTTCACTCTTTCACTTCATCACTCATTCACTTTTTCCCCATACGACAAATGCCCCAAGAGATTGTTCTCTAGGGGACGCTACAACGACCTCTTGTTGTAGAAAGGATTTAATTGTCCGAAAAGTTTAGCAAATTTCTACGATTTTGTCGAGATCACAAACAAAAACACACCATTTTCAGGTGTGGAGAGTTTCTATTCCTCACAGTTTTCAAAATATCAACAAATAGATCATGCGTTGACAAAAGTGCTTATTTCGCGTATCGTCACGAGTCCGCATGACAAGGATTGCGGAATTATCAACAACAAACCAAGGAAAACAATGAATTTCTGGATCGTTATCCTGTGCTCTTTGATTGCAATTTCGCTCCACGAACTTGGCCATGCATTTGCCATGCTTCGCCACGGCGTGAAGATCAAATCAATTTGTCTTTTGGGCTTTGGACCAAAGATTCTCGAGTTTCGTCTGCGCAGGTGGTTCGGGGACGTGCCTATTGAAATTCGTTTGTTGCCAATCGGGGCAAGTGTGGCGGCCGAATCAGAGGTCGAAGAATTTGCAAAGTTACACAATCGTCCGTTTCTAGATCGAATCGAGATTTGTGGCGCTGGCATTATCAACAATGCCGCATTCGCCATTTTCTTGTTCGCTGCTTCCGTCACAGTGCACGAAAACAATTTCGGCGAATGGGCATTCGTTCTTCCCCGCGTTCTCATTTCTGCAGCACTCATCTTCATCTTGCTCAAATGGCAGAAGTGGATTTCGCTCACGATTCCCCTGGTTGGTCTTGCAATGATCGGCTTCATCATCTACCTCGTGACCAAGAATGTGATGTCGATTTCAGACACAATCGCCGGGCCGATCGAGACAGTCAAATTTGTCGACAAGATGAGTGAGAAAACCAATGGAATTGCGGATGCGTTATTCCTCGCAGGAGGCATCTCATTCGCACTCGCCGCTGGCAACTGCTTTCCCTTTTTCCCCTTCGATGGCGGACTGGCAAGTGATGCGTGGATCCAAAAACTGATGGGAGATGCTCGATACAAAAAGTCGGAAAACTTCATCAGTGCACTCCTCATCATTCCCGGCTACCTTTTCATGCTGATTGTTCTTTGCAGTGACATCTTCAAATTCATATCCTCCTTCTTCTAGACGACTCCTTGCGGGTCGTTTTTTCTTTGGTTAATAAAAAAGAACCCGAGTCAGGGTTCAAGACTTCTTTCGGTCGTGGTAGCGCACCATTCTGTATGCCAGCGAATAGTTCCAGCACATGTTGCGTCGTTGCATTTCCCTTTCCATGTCGCCTTGTCGGATGACCAGAAGGAGATCGCGAGCGATCCAGATGAAAATACCAAGAAAGAACACCAGGGCACAAACTTGATTCGTCCACTTCGGTATGGACGACGCAAGCACCACATCTCTGAAAACAATGAAGGCGATGCCGATCGTTACCCATGAAATGAATGCGACCAACCACACACGCATGTTGTGTTTGTTCTTGTTGAACATCTCTTTCAGTGTATCATCGCTCACACCCTCAAACATGGCTGCGTAAAACGCTTCAATCCTATTCACGTTTTCCTCCGTGTGATGCCGCGAAATGAAAGCTCTTCATCAATCTGCTCTTGCCTTCTCTGACACCAGTTGTAGTAGACAAAGGAAATGAATGTGATGAGCAAGAGGACAATGACAGAAACAAGAACAGCAACAGAAACCCATTCACGCAGGAAAATCGATGAAGTAGGGAATGCGAACAGGATCAGCGCAAACGCCGCACTGAACGCAAGGGAAAACACCATGAAACTTTTTTTCTCTCGCCTCTCGAAAACACGATAAAGCAAAAGCAATGCTTTGCTATCCTGTTTCGGAAATTTCCCTGATGCTACCAGCTTCTGTTCGGTTGTAAGCACCTCTGCCATGACTTCCTCCCTCATTGTGCAAAAACCGTATCATGGCGAATCTGTCGAGTCAATCCATAAAAAAAAGAACCCGGAATGGGCTCAAGAAGGTTTGTCGTTTGCATAAAATGTAGTCCACGAAATTTGACTGAATAGCTTCTTACGGATGGACCGTGCAGCACATACACGCCGAGAAAGTTCTGTGTGAAGTGCACACATCCTGCGAGCGAAATGACGCTCTCTCAAATGAAGCCACACGAGAACTCCTGACCCAATCAGGAATCCGATCACAAAATAAGGAATATATTCATCATGTAAACTTGGCCCCAAGAATGAGGTGACCAAAATGGCAATGTAAAGCAGAAACAGATATATGCCATTTTTTTTACACTGCCTTGCCGCGGCGTAAAATTCGATTTCAAGACTTGTCGTATCAAGTTCTGGAAACATTCCTGTAGACAAGACTTCCGAGTCATCGGCGGCAGCATGAACAACGCTGTCGACAACAATCCTCATGCGTTCATCATGATCCTCGCCTTGAATACTTTGGTTATTTGTCATCTCACCCTCTCCTTGTTGCGAACGGTAATATATGCAGTTTTTTATAAATTGTCAATCATAAAACAGAGACCAATGGGTCTCTGTTTTATCGGAAGATAGATCAACTACATCCACTTGTCGCTCCGCAATTCAGACATTTGTAACACGCCGCATTTCTCACCATCATGGATCCGCATGAATCACAGGCTGGTGCATCAGATTGATTATCAAATGTTGCCGTGAGTGTTTTGTTTGTTGCAGCAGCCGCATTGAATAAATTCGGCTGAGTCTCCAGAACCTCTGTCGCTTCTGTAACCTTTGTCGCTTCTGTCGCCTCTACGCCGACATTTGTTGCCTCTGTCATTCCCTCTTCAGCAACTTGAATACCAAGCGCGATTTGAGATTCACGTGGCAAAAACTTCAGAGCGAGCCAACGGAACATGTAATCTGTAATGGATTTTGCAATGCGAATTTGAGGGTTTGCTGTATAACCAGATGGCTCAAATCGCATGTGAACGAACTTGTTTACAAGCACTTCAAGTGGGACCCCATATTGAAGACCGATCGAAATTGAAGTTGCAAACGAATCCATGAGTCCACTGATGACCGAACCTTCTTTTGACATGGTAATAAACACTTCCCCTGGCGTTCCGTCATCATACAAACCAACCGTAATAAATCCTTGGTGGTTTCCGATTTGGAATTTATGCGTGATGGCACGGCGCTCATCAGGCATGCGGCGTCGACGAATACGACGATCATCTGAAGTGTTTGCAACGGGAGTTGGTGTTAAGACCGCAGGCACGACAAGTGAGGGTTCAACAGCGACTTCTGAAACTTTTGCATTTTGTTTCTTTGCATCTGACTCCTTTGAGGTTGTGAGAGCTTGTTGTCTCTTTGAACCATCACGATAAATCGCAATTGCTTTGAGGCCAAGCTTCCAACCTGTCATGTACACTTCTGCAATATCTTCTACTGTTGCCTCATGTGGCATGTTTACTGTTTTTGAAATTGCCCCAGAGATGAATGGTTGTACGGCAGCCATCATGCGCACGTGTCCGAGATAATGAATGGTGCGTGTTCCTTTTGCCGCTTTAAACGCGCAGTCGAATACGGAGAGATGTGCGTCCTTCAAATGCGGTGCACCTTCAATGGTGTCATTCGCTTCAATAAATGCGAGAATGTCTTTGCGCTCTTCTTCTGAATACCCAAGACGCATAAGCGCTTCTGGAACTGTTTGATTCACGATTTTCATCATTCCCCCACCAACAAGCCATTTGTATTTTACAAGTGCGATATCTGGCTCAACACCAGTTGTGTCACAGTCCATCAGAAACGAGATGGTTCCTGTTGGTGCAAGCACAGAAATCTGCGCATTGCGAAGTCCGAACTGGCTTGCATGCTCCACGACATTATCCCAAGACTTTCTGGATTCTGATAACAAGTCCGTTGGAACACCATGACCATCAACCGTATATGATGCGTCGCGGTGCATACGCATGACTTCCAAACAAGGCTCTACATTACGTTCATATCCGGCAAAAGCTCCGATTTTTTCTGCAATCTTTGAAGACTGATAATAACAGTGTCCGCTTTGAAGAGATGTAATTGCCGCAGCCAAATTTCTTCCTTCATCTGAGTCATACGCAAGTCCGCGACTCATAAGGAGCGCACCGAGGTTTGCGTATCCGATTCCAAGCGGTCTGTAATCAAGACTATTTTGTTCAATCGCTGGGGTTGGGTAAACCGAATTTCCCACGATAATTTCCATGGCTGTGACAATGATCTCATTGGCTTTTTTAAATGCGGTAACATCAAAAACCATTTCTCCATTCACTTCTTTGCGGAAACGCATCAGGTTTAACGATGCAAGATTACACGCACTGTCATCCAAGAACATGTATTCAGAACATGGATTTGATGCGTTGATGCGATCTGTATTTTTACTGGTGTGCCATGTGTTGATCATGGTGTCATATTGCATTCCAGGATCTCCACATTGCCAAGCTGCATCCGCAATCTTCATCAACAAATCTTTTGCACGATATTTGAGTGATGGCTTTCCGCTTACAACTTCACGTGTCACCCACTCACCATCTGCTTCAACAGATTTCATGAAGTCATCTGTGACACGAACAGAGTTGTTGGCGTTTTGGAAAAAGATAGATGCGTACGCTGGGCCATCAATAGAGCCATCATATCCGGCATCCATAAGAGCCCAAGCTTTTTTCTCTTCTTCTACTTTACACGTAATAAATTCTTCAATGTCTGGATGATTGATATCCAAAATAACCATCTTTGCCGCACGGCGTGTTTTTCCACCGCTTTTAATCACTCCAGCAAACGCATCCAACCCTTTCATGAAAGAAACAGGTCCGGAAGCTTTCCCATTTGAACCAGAAAGGAATTCTTGTTTTGAACGTAATTTAGAAAAGTTTGAACCAGCCCCAGAACCACCTTTAAATAAGGTTCCCTCTGTCACACACAAATTCAAAATTGAACGCATGTCATCTTGAACAGAGTTGATGAAACACGCGGAACATTGCTGTGGGCGCGGTGTTCCAACGTTAAACCAAACGGGCGAATTGAATGCCGCCATTTGATTTACCAAAACATAATGCAATTCATCTTCAAAATGCTGTGCGTCTTTTGTGGTTTCGAAATATCCATCTTTGCGACCCCAATCTGAAATCGTTTTTGCCACACGGCCAATCAATTGCTTCACAGAAGACTCACGATCTTCTTTTCCAACGGTTCCGTAAAAATATTTTGAAACAACAATGTTTGTCGCTGTCTGTGAATAAAAATTTGGAACTTCTACATTTTTTTGTTCAAAAACAACAACCCCTTTTGAATTCGTGATAACAGCATCACGCTTCTCCCATTGAATTTCATCATAGGGATGAAGGTCATCTTTTGAAAAATAACGATCTACATGAATTCCATGACCGTACTTCTCTTTTTGCATCAATGCGGATCCGCGCACACGAAACTCTCCGTATCTTTTTGCAATGTGCGCCAAGTTATTATCAATCAGAGTGAGCTCTACGATTTCACGAACGTCTGATACGGTTGGAACAGAATGTCCATCAAATTGTTTAGTAAGACGCGCAATAACCTGTGAGCTTACTTTTTCTACAAGCTTTACATTATTCATTCCTGCTCCGACAAAGGCTGCGCGAATAGACGCAGACAATTTATGTGTATCAAAATCTTCTTCTTGTCCGTCCCGTTTTAACACGGACTTCACAGAAGTCATAAATTCCCAAACAGCATCTGAAATAGCAGATGTGTCAACGGACTCAACGGTAGTTTTTGAAAGAAATTCAGACATAGGGCGAGTATGTTTGTCCGGCGGAGCCGGATCCGCCATCGGCGGAAAAAATTGAAATGAATAAAAGGTACAGGCAAAGCACCAAAGAAGAAAATTCCAAATTCCATATCACAATGATTGGAATTTGATGCTTTCATTTTGGAATTTTGTGTTTAAAATTTTAACAGTATTAAAAAGATGACCCTGTCAATTAATGGATCATCTTGTTTAAACCAAACGTCATGTTTCGTGTCATCTTCCATTCCCCACATCTGCACCGCAACACTATATGTTGTGGTATGAATGTATTTTAGTCCACAACATATAGCGCGTCAAAAGATTTTGTGGATAAGTAGATCAGAAACCCATGGTCAAATTAATGGAAGGTTTTTCTTGCGTTTTCAGAGTAAAATCTACAGGGATTGCCTTGCGTCCACCCAAGCGATCTTCATAAGCGAGCGCTCCGTATTTGAGTCCGTAC
>CAIKXH010000169.1 GCA_903831335.1 Candidatus Uhrbacteria bacterium
AGCACTAAAGAAAATCGATCAAGAAGTACAGCAAGTGGGAGAATCTGATTCAAAGAAAACAGAAGATCTTAACGAATTGCGTGATCTGGTAAGCAAGCTACTTATTCTCAAACAAGCCCCTTCAAGCAAGAGTAGGATTTTAGACAAATTAGCAAAATTTCAGGTTTTTGAAATGGGAAGACTTCAAGGGGTGATTTATCTTGGTGACAACATTTCAAATGTTTTAAATGGACTCACAAATGCGGCAGGCGCTATTGCAGAATCACGTTTCCCAGATCAATTTAAAAGACAAATGGAAGAACAGAATCAACGAGAGAGTGGGGATATTGCTTTTCAGGAGGAAAAGGCAAGATTGCTTGCAATAAAAGTATCCGGTTAGTGAAAATAGATCAAAAGATTCCCGAAAGGGGATTTTTTTGTTATTCTTTATCCACTATGAACGAACCTAAATCCACCGGAGACGGATCCGTCTCTGGTGGAAAGCCCTGTCATATTTGTAAACTTGTAAAAGTCGTTTTTTTGCTCACAATCGGTTTTTTGTTCGGGTTTATTTTTGGTGTGTTGATGTCCGGCGGAGACGGATCAGGCTTCGCCGGAAAATAGTATGAGTAAATTCGATGGGTTCTCTCCCGTATCTCTCGATACGCAGACAATTAAGCTAAAAGAAAATCAATCTCTCGCAAATGAGGGAGTTGTTGAGGATGGAGAAGATATTTCTGGAATAATTATGAATGAAGTGAAGGCACACCCAGTGGTGGTCGATGAACAAAGAATGAACACCCTTGCGAATGAACCTATTCTTGATGATTTTATTTTTCGAGAAACAACAGCATGTCTTGAGGACACATCTACTTTTCGTTGGGTAGAGACAAATAAAATCATTGGACGTACAGGGGCGAATGAACAGGGTGGTGGCTGGAGTCATGAGTACGAAGCTCGAAAAGGGCGAATTGCAGAAATTGCAAAACAACTTTCGTCAAAAGCGGGTGTTGAAAATGTGTTTCATCAAGAAAAACCACATGAACGTATTAAGTTGATTGCAATTAATGGTCCTCAAGGTCCGATGTATACTGTGCGAGACGGAACACATCGTATTGCTGGTGCAAAGGCTGCAGAGTTGTCAATAATTCCTTGTGAGGTGCAGGTGCAAAAATATCCATCCGAGCAATTAACGAGAAGTTTGGATGATGTGGCTGATTGGGGGCGAAAAATTTCTCGAGGTTTGATTGTAGGAACGATCGAAGTGGAAAAGGATTCGGTAGGAGACGATCTTTATTTTTTACACACAGAAAGTGAAGTGTTGCCGTGGATGAGAACAACATCTCAGGCAAAATTTTTGAAAATTAGTCAGGTATACGAAAAACTCTATCCCGGATCACTCGACAAACTCAGTATTCCAAGAGATGCACTCATTGATCCAATCGCAAATAATTACTTTATGGTAGGAAGAATGGAAGAGTGGCAGCAGAAATTTGGAAATAGCCCACGTGATCAGCATGGATATGTTATCTATGATTAATTTATGAAATTCAGAATTGTTATTCTCGCGGCCGGAAAAGGGACTCGCATGAAACAGGATATTCCAAAGGCATTGACTCCGGTTGCGGGTAAAGCTATTTTGCAACATTTACTTGAGTCAATTGAAGCATCAGGGATTGATACGAATCCAGTTGTTGTGATTGGAAAGGATTCACCCAGACTTGGTGAGGTGATTGGTCGAACGTGCTCTCATGCGATTCAAGAAGAACAACTTGGCACAGGACATGCAGTTCGTTGTGCCAGAGAATCTGTCGAAGATGCAGATTCCCTTATTGTTCTTTATGGCGATCATCCGTTTCTTTCTGCATCAACGCTTAATCGACTCGCTTCAACACACCAGGATCACGCTGCACACGTCACAATGGCAACCACGACGTTGCCGTCGACTGAAGGCTGGTACCAAGCCTTTGAGAAATGGGGACGCATCTTACGTGATGAGAGTGGTTGTGTGATTGGTAACAAGCAATTCAAAGACGCGAGCGAAGAACAAAAACAAATCCTTGAACGCGACCCTGCCTTATTTTGTTTTCGAACGGACTGGCTCTGGGATCGCCTCGCACAATTAAAGAATGAAAATGCACAGGGCGAATATTATCTTACTGACTTGATCGGCATGGCTTTTCAAGAGGGGATTGAAATTCCAACCGTATCAATTCCACCAGAAGAAGCGATTGGGATTAATACGCCGGAAGAGAGGGAAATTGCAGAGGAGATTTTACGAAAACGTTATGGACTCGGATCCTAAACTCATCATTGTTGGTGGTTCGATTGCGACCGGGAAAACAACCGTGTCGAAGTTTGTGGCGGAAAAAACGGGATTCGTGCGAATCGCCCTCGATGAAATTAAGGAAGCGCTTTTTGATGTTGGTGGATATAAAGATCGTGCGTGGTCTAAAGAAATTGGTGCCGCAGCGCATCCTGTGTTTCGCCAGCTGATTCAGATGTATTTAGCGCGCGGCGAATCTGTGATTGCGGATGCAACATTCATTTGGGATGATGATCGAATTTGGTTGCAGGAGTTTGTGGCAAAATACAATGCTGAATTAATCCAGATTTGGATGACGGCTGATCCACAAATCGCTCGACAACGATTTTTGGAACGATCACTCCTAACGCGTCACCCTGGGCATTGCGATTCGATTGAGACGGTTATTCGTGAGTTTAATGAGCGATATTTCTCAAAGCGTATTGAGCCGTTACTTACCGATGTACGGACATTGTTGATTGATACAACGGGCCACACTCCAATTGATTCTAGGGCGATTATTTCATTTTTGAACGACAAAAGAATGCTTTGACAGCATTCTTTTTTGGTTTTATGATACCTTCTACGTATAGAAGGGAAGAGATGCTTGATATAAGAATCCTCGTACGATCTTTCGAGAATGATTTAAGAAAAGCCACGAATCTTTCCAATTTCTTTCGCTCCTGAAATGCTTTCACCGGTTCTTTTAAAGAACCTCTCCGCCACCAATCTTCTTCTTTTTATGACAACACACATCGGTTGTTCAACGGCTGTTTATGAGATAACAAGTGAATTTCCCTTAAACGACGTTTAAAAGTCGTTTTTTTATTTTTATTATGCAAAAGTCATTTGTTCAAAAAATACAGGCTATCAAGGACGAATTTCAATTTGCTCTTCGCGCTCTTTCTCACGAACGACAGGTACAAGCGGAAAAGTTTCGAACAGAAGCTGAGAATATAAAAATAGAAGAGATAAAACAGAGCATTCGTTCTTGATGTATGTCGATAAAAAATAATTTTGAACAACATATTTCTGTTGAAGTGACAGAACAGAAAGAACCACTCTCTGAACAAAAGGATGTTACTGATGAGCAACATCCATTTGAATCTGCACAGTTGATAGTCAAAGAAATTGAAGCAGACATTTATCATTTTGCGCACTCAGAAGAGAAAATTCAATCGTATCCTTGGGTAGAATCTGCAACGGGTATTGTGGGTATTCAAAATAAGGCAGCAGAATCGATTCGTGAATTTAATGAGCGAGCAACACAACTTCAGGAACAAACGATGCGAGCGTTGCAAACAGCCGTAGAACAAGAGCTCGCTTCTTCAGAACCATCTGAGTCCACAGAAGATCGATTGTTCGACAAAGAGCTTTTTTTAAAAGAATATGCTCAGTATAAAAAAACCGCAGAAGAAGGCGGTAGAAATGTTGGACTGTATCGTTTTAAAGATAGGTTTGTTAAATTAGTGCGATCCAGAAGATCGATGAGTCCAGAAAAATTAACGATCTTGAAAGATCGAACAAAAGATTTGGAACATGTTTTTGTTCCGGACGATATTTTGGATGTAGATCCTACCACACGAGCTCTTGTAATGCCCCTTGCGGAAGGAGTTATCGGAAATAAATTATCTCATGATGAGATTGAGAACATCCCAGATGATCATTGGGAAGCATTCGAAACAACAATACGAACCTTGTCAGAACGAGGAATCCCAACGGATTTAACAAAAAGAAGTAATTTCATTTACGATAAACAAAAAGGGTTTCAGTTCATCGATTTGGAATCTATTTCAGCCGACGGGGCACCAACAGAAAAATTTGTGGAAAAAGATGGAAAACCTTATTATTTTCCATTTGAACATTTTCGTCTTTTTCCAAAAGAATATAAGGGGGCAAAAGCTATGTTTACGGATATCTCATTACCACAAGAAACATAATTTTTTTTATGCGTTACATCACCGATTGGCATATTCATTCTAAATACTCTCGAGCCTGCTCGAAGGATTTAGAATTGCCAAAAATTGCGGAGTGGTGTGAGCGAAAAGGAGTGAATATTGTTGCGACAGGGGATTGGACACACCCAAAATGGTTTAAACATCTAGAGGAGAGTCTTGTCGAAGAGCGAAAGGGGATTTATCGGCTAAGGACTTCAACAAGCTCCGTTAATAAAGAGGCATGTCCAACCAAGTTCATGTTGATTACGGAAGTTTCTCAGATTTATAAGAAGGGTGACAAAACACGACGTGTTCATAATCTTATTTGGTCGCCATCTCTCGAGACTTGTCGGAAAGTGAATGGGGAACTGACACGGCTCGGATTTAATCTGAAATCCGATGGTCGGCCGATTCTCGGAATCGACTCGGAAGAGCTCTATAAACTTCTTCGATCAATTGATGATCGAATTATTGTTATTCCTGCGCATGCATGGACGCCGTGGTATGCCGTCTTTGGATCTAAATCAGGATTTGATTCTATTCAAGAATGTTTTGGTTCAATGTCAAAATATATTTATGCGATCGAAACAGGATTGTCCTCAGATCCGCGCATGAACTGGCAGTTGTCACAACTTGATCCTATTTCACTCATCTCAAACTCTGATGCCCACTCACCTCGAAATTTGGCACGTGAGGCGAATGTGTTTGAGTTTGATGTGCCTCCAACGTACGATGATTTTGTGCGAGTGTTAAAAGATCAAGACAAGAATCATTTTTCACACACAATCGAGTTTTATCCTGAGGAGGG
>CAIKXH010000170.1 GCA_903831335.1 Candidatus Uhrbacteria bacterium
CAGAGATCCGATTCACAAGCGCATTACGTTTAATGCCTTTGAAAAAACGGTTATTGATCATCCGTTTTTTCAGCGCATGCGTTTCATAAGCCAGCTCGGATTCTTACAGTCGTATGTTTATCCGGGTGGGGTGCATAATCGTTTTGAGCATTGTTTGGGTGCTATGCACATCGCAGGGCGTTTATTTGGACGTTTTGTCACAAGTTCACCACTTGTGCGTGAGAGGCTTACACAAGATGAAATTCGCGCGCTTGGACAATGCGTTCGCATGGCAGGATTATTGCATGATATCGGTCATGGTCCATTTTCTCATTCTTCGGAAGTTGTTTTTCCCGAATTCTCAGATTTACCTCTTGATTGGACGTGGTGGAAACACGGTTCAGAGAAACGCCGCGCTGCACATGAGGATTACAGTGTCTTATTGATTCAGACGCTTGCAAAGGAAGATGTTTTGGATCAAGCATTTGCGCAAGATGTTGCTTCTTTGGTACATGCTGGTGTAAAGCCTTCCCATTTTTTTGAGAAACTGATGATTCGTATTCCAAGTTTGCATCGTGTTCTCAAGGGGTTGATTTCAGGTGAAGTTGATTGCGATCGCATGGATTATCTTTTGCGCGATAGTTATTATTGCGGAGTTGCGTATGGAAATTACGATCTTGATTGGTTGATTACGTCCATGGGAGTTGTGGAGCAAAATGGACAGCTTACGTTTACTCTTACAGAAAATGGTGTGCGTGCTTTTGAAGATTTTCTTCTTGCGCGCTATCACATGATTGATCAGGTGTATTACCATAAAACAAAAGCGGGATTTACACACTACTTAGAGCAAGCCATTCTCTCAAAAGAGATTGAACTGCAGATCCCAACAGATCCTTATGCGTATGCAGATATCAGAGATGGGGCTGTGATCGAAATGCTGTTTGAATCATCAAAGAATAAAAAGAATTATTGGAGCCAGCATTTGATGCAGCGTATTCCCGCAAAGCGGATTTTGCGGTTATCAGATGATACGCAAAAAGATCAGGAAACACTCGATAAGCTTGTAACACTTTGTGAGAAACAAAATATTGGATACTTTACGCATTCTGTCGGAAATCGATTGACACAACTTGGGGAAATAAAGGAAGGTTCTCAACCGATTTTTGTTGTCAAAAAAGTCCTGGGCGGATATGAGTATGTACCCATGATGGAATATTCGGATTTATTGAAAAAATATAACGAAAAAATTCGTTTTACGGATTTCTTTGTGCTGCGTGAAGATTTTGAGGTATTTGAAGATTTGGTGAAAGGCTTGAACAGATGATGAGTTCGTGTTAGTGTTCTGCCTTATGAAAAAGCAAAAGGTCCTTCTTGGAATGTCTGGAGGCGTAGACTCATCTGTGTCTGCGGTTTTGTTGTTGGAACAAGGATATGAAGTGATTGGGGCTTTTATGAAGAACTGGTCCGGAGACGTGAATGGGCCAGAGGTGAAGGGGGCAGATCGAATTGGAACAGAATTTGAGGAATGTGGTTGGAAAACAGAACGAAGAGATGCGATGCGTGTTGCAGCACAACTTGGTATTCCATTTTTGACGTTTGATTTTGAGGCAGAATATCGTCGTGATGTGGTGGAATATATGTTTCGTGAGTTTGAAGCGGGTCGGACACCGAATCCGGATGTGATGTGTAATCGTTACATGAAGTTCGATTTATTCCTGAAGGAAGCTGATAAGCTCGGCTGCGATTTTATCGCAACTGGTCACTATGCACGTGTTTCTCCGTGTCATCCTGAGCCTATCGACGATGCTCGAGGTAAACTCCGCGAAGGATCTCGCGTTTGTATTCTCAAGGGTATAGATGACAACAAAGATCAAACCTATTTTCTCTGGGCAATTCACAAAGAAGTGATTCCACGCGTCTTATTCCCGATCGGGCATCTTGAGAAGCCAGAGGTTCGTCGTATCGCAAGTGAACACAATCTCGAGGTTGCCACAAAGAAAGATTCAACAGGGATTTGTTTTGTGGGCGAAGTTGATATGCGTGAGTTCCTGAAAGCAAGAATGAAGGAAGATCCTGGAAATGTGATCACAACAGACGGAAAGATTATCGGAAAACATGTTGGTATTAACTTCTATACGATCGGACAGCGTCATGGGCTCGATATTGGAGGAGGAGATCCGTATTACGTTGTTGAGAAACGTCGAGAGACAAACGAAATTGTCGTCGGTAGTAACTTCCATCCCGCATTATTCAAAAAAGAATTGACTGCCTCGCAACTAAACTGGTTTAAAGAACCACCGTTTCCAATCGAATGTGAAGCACGTCTCAGACACCGTCAGCCCGTTCAGAAATGTGTCGTGACATTGTGTCATCCTGAGAAGGACAATGAGCCTCGCGTTTATGTCGCATTCGACGAACCACAGCGTGCTGTAACTCCTGGTCAATCCATTGTTTTTTATCGCGGAGATGAAATGATTGGTGGGGGAATTATTGAATAAAAAACCGAGAAACATATTCTCGGTTTTATTTTTGCTCTGTCCATCGATAGAACGCTGCGCGAACATCGGTTTTTTGATCAAATAGTATTGTTTCTATTGTTGGTGGATTTACATCATGAATGGTGATAGGTGTTGTTGTGTCGAAAGTCTGATTCAAAAGAGGAATCGTTGTATGGATGGGTCCAGACAGCGGAATGATGCTCGTCATCTTTTTAAAGTCATATCCAATAAATGTTGCTTCTGTGCCTGTAAGAGTGTTTTGCGCTGTTGGAGTGTCGATCCCAAGAGGGAATTCATTGGTTGTCGAACGTACAAGAATGCGCCCATGACCGAATCCAAAACGAAGATTGTTTTTTGAAAGAGACTTGAGATTTAGGTTTGTATTCTCGTCGAGATATATGTGTGCAGAAGAACCAACAGTGATCTCCATAAATTCTTCTTTTCCCGTCTGAATCAGTTCACCGCGTTTGAATGAGTGTCCGATCTGGTATGTTGATCCTGTATCACGAAGAACCACAACAGATTCTGTTGCACCCAACTCAAGTCTATTCAAGACCAGAAGTCCAAAAACACAGAGGATAAATAAGATTGTGAAATTAGTTGATCGCATGATAAAATCAGTTTATATGAAATATTTCTTTTATGGAACGGAGTGTCCGCATTGCCATGTCATGCTTCCTATTGTAGAGAAGCTGAATGAAGAGGGAATGGAGATTGAGGTTTTAGAAACCTGGCATAATGAAGAAAACGCAAAGAAATTGGAGACGTTTGATACAGGACTTTGTGGCGGTGTACCATTTTTCTATAATACAGAAACAAAGAAATCTTTGTGCGGACAGACAGATGAGAAAGAAGTTCGTGCATGGGCAAAGGGAAAATAGAAAAAGACTCGCACTTCGCGAGTCTTTTTGTTTACACTTCAAATCGCATCATCCAGTGTGGGTTTGTTTCTACTTGTAAATCCAGATAGATTTTTTTCCCCATAACGGATTCCAATTCCTTGCGTGTGGATTGTCCGATTTCGCGAATCCCTCTTCCGCCTTGTCCGATAATCATGCGCTTATAACGATCTTCTGTTGTATAAATCGTAGCGGCAATATAGAGCATGTCGTTATCGCGTTCTTCCATGGAAGTAACTTCAACGTGAACGGTGTAAGGAACTTCTTGTCTTAAACGGAGATAAAGCTTTTCACGAATAAGCTCTGAAACCCAAACATTGTTTGCCATGTTTGTGATTTGGTATGCCGGGTAAAATGCTTCTCCCTCAGGTAAAATCTCGTAGATTTTATCGATGAGCGGTTTTATGTGTGCGCGTTCTTTAGCGGAAACCTCGAACACATAATCAAATTTATCAGAA
>CAIKXH010000171.1 GCA_903831335.1 Candidatus Uhrbacteria bacterium
CGTTGAAGAACGAGATCAATTTCTTCTAAAGACAACCGTCTATAGACCGAAGTGTCTGCAGCAAGATGTGTTACAGAAATCCGATCAGGTGCAGTGTGATAAAACGATTCGATTTCTGATTTTGAAAATGCAGAAACAGTCATGAGATGAGATGCTTTTTTGACAGATCGCTTTGTGACTCGTTCTAATCGTTTTCGATTTTGTGCATCATACACATTTGGCAATCGACGAAAACCAACATCATGAATCGTTGTGACCATGTTTGTTTTTCCGTATGGCAATCCTTGTGATGGAACAAAAAACACATCTGGTTTTTGACGAAACAACTCCCAACCAACTCTACATTTCATCCAACCAAATGGAAGTGCCCAAGATAAAACGCGAGACTCCCATCCGGGCGGAAGCTCACCAAGTGCCCCCTCTAGTTTTGTTGGAGAATACAAAATCACACGCTCGTTTTCCTCAAGCGCGTGTTTTTTCATGTTCTGAATCAATTGGAATGCGTACATCTCTACTCCAGATTTTTTTACTTTATTTGCCGATGAAGCATCAATGGCAAAAACGACTGGCCGAGAAGAATTGTGAAGAAGATTAACCTCCATATGTATTCTTTGTCATTGCGAGCGCAGCGAAGCAATCTTTTCGACAAGAGACGAAACACGAAGATTGCTTCGTCGTCGATGACTCCTCCTCGCAATGACGAAATAGTTAACTGGTAAAAATACTTCTCTTATACGCTTCCAAGTTTTCAAGAGCGATTCCTGTTCCCTTTGCCACACACTGCTGCGGATCTTCTGCGAGAAATGTTGGAACGCCTGTTGCTTCTGCAATCAATAAATCAAGACTACGTAACTGTGAAGAACCGCCGGACAAAACAATCCCTCTGTCCATCACGTCTGCAGAAAGTTCTGGGGGAGTTTTGTGCAACACTTCCTTTACGGTTGCAATAATCCCCTCAAGTTCATTTTGGATAGAAGCCGTAACGTCATCTGAGGTGACTTCAATAATTTTTGGAAGCCCTGTAATCATGTCGCGTCCTTTTACTTCCATGGATAATTTATCGGGAAGATACATGGCCGCACCAATTTGAATCTTAATGTCTTCTGCGGTTCTCTCTCCGATCGCAAGTCCGTATTTGCGACGAATGAATTCAGAAATGGCTGTATCAAATTTAACTCCACCGATTCTCACAGACTCAGACGCCACAATTCCTCCAAGAGAAATCACGGCCATCTCAGAAGTTCCCCCTCCGATATCAATAATCATGTGCCCAGACGGTGAACCGATCGGAATGTTTGCCCCAATAGCCGCAACAATCGGCTCTTTAATAATGTACGCAGCTTTTGCTCCGGCCGCGAGCGTAGCATCAATAACCGCACGTCGTTCTGTAGAGGTGATTCCTCCCGGAACCGCAACCATGACTTCTGGTCGGAACAATCGAAATCCACCAAGAGCTTTGTTGATAAAATAACGTAACATCGCCTCTGTGGTTCTGTAATCTGCGATCACCCCATCTTTGAGCGGGCGGCGTGCAACGATTGTATCAGGGGTTCTCCCCAACATGTCTTTTGCTTCCTTTCCAACAGCCAACACTTTTTTATCTGTGCAAGAAACAGCAACAACGGACGGTTCGTTAATAATAATCCCACGCTTTGGGACATACACAAGAACCGTTGTTGTTCCGAGGTCAATTCCAATTTTTTTTGCGAACATACGATTCGAAACATCATTTTACAATCCAATCTGAAATTCTTTGTCCTGATCCAGTACGGTTTTCACTTTGTAATGCGAATCTCCCCAGTCTTTTACCTCTTCTTGAGGAATGGCTCGCACCACATTCTTACCAAAATCTAAATCGAGCGTCAACGCATGATCACGCGCCCCGTTTTGTTTGAGTACTTGTAATGTATAGACATTCTTTGCGATAGCCGCACGAACAGAATCTGCAAGCTTATATTCAAACGTGAGTGTTCCTGATGCGCCTGGTTCTATCGCGATAAACGCGCCAAACACCGTCATCCCAAGTTCAGAAGAAACATCTGGGCTTCCAGCTTCTAATTTTGGATTTTGTGTTTTATCGTTTTTTAATGCTCCTGTGACCCGAATCAATTTTGACCCAAGCGGAACATACAGCCGTGTGTATGTGCGATACCTTGATGTCTTCCAGTCAAACGTCCCTTTGTGATGATACGTGATAGATGTACGGGCAATTTTTTCTCCTTTTTCATCTGTAGAAATTTGATAAGAAATTGTACGATCCACAGCAGGATCTGATTTTAAACTTGCCAAATTCGCATCTACCACAAGCTGAACATCAGATGCATTTGGTACAAAGCGACCAGACCATCCTGCCTGTGTAATCACTTGTTCTACATCTGGATCTGTATGGTACAAAAAGAACTGTTTTTGTTTAAACGCATCTTCGAGTAACGTAAGCGCGGAAGACCACTTTGCAATCGGCATGTCCATCAGTTTTTTTACAACAACATCCATTAATTGCCCAATGATTTCTTTTCGCTGTGCTTCTGGAATTCCTTGTTTTGCATATCCATACTCAACCTGATATTCCAATTTGTCCGCAATATTTTCAGAAGTAAATGTCTGTCCGGAAACGGAAACAGGACCAATAAGCTTCAGCAGTTCCTCCGCAAATGTGGGGGTAAACGCAATCACTCCATCAATAGACTCTGCATATGGAATCGTTGCACGAACTTCCGGAGTAAGTAACCCTGCCTCTTCATGGAATTTTTGAATCATTTTTTGCGCACTCACAGAAAAATCTGGAGACCAGTTTGCATCACGGAAATACCAAATCGGAGTCTTGTTATATCGTGCGATTGGATACGGAGCTGGTTCTGTTTCTTTTCCTTCTACGAGCCGATCAAGCGCATACACATCTGCTGTTTTCAGAGATTCAATCACCCCTTTTGTCACGGTTGCGATTCCATAATTTCCAACAAATCCTCCGGCAGGACGTAGTTCTGTATTGTTTAAAAACAACACAAGATGATGCGAAGATTTATCAATTCCAGAAAATGCCGGGATCATGTCCGTAAATAAGCTCACGTCCCGTAATGTTCCTTGCACTTGTGCCAATTCTTTTTGCGCAGACAAAATCGCAGACTGAAATGGTCCACCACCTGTTCTTATCAATACGGCATTTAATTCATCCTGAACAAGCCCAATCCGGCGTGATAAAAGAGAAAATTTATTGGAAGACGCTTCTAGCCGTGACAACATCAGCTGTCTTGTTTGTGGAGACAAATCGGAAAAGGAAACATGTGGAGATGTTCCCTGGCGCACTTCTGCAAAATATTCTTCATTCAAGCCAGACAACTGAACAACATCACGTCCGATATCAGAAACAGACTGAAGAGATGTCACAACATCTAAACCAGCAGTAATAAGTTCTTCTGCTTGCTGAATAGATGAGCCGACAACCGGAACAACGATGGCAGATTTCAACAAGGTTGAAAATTTTCTTGCTTGCAAAAATGCACTTTCTGCATCTTTCAATGACTGACTTGTATCCTCAAAATGCAATGAAACCGCATCCCCTTTTGCCTGCTTTAAGGACTGAACCGCACTTGTGGTATTTACATACACTTCCGCAAGCGCAAACACCAAAGCAAAAAGATACACAAATACAGCAACAAACAACCAAAACAAAATTCTTCGCAAAGAAATCCTCTTGCGCTTTAGGGTCTTCTTAAAGAATGAAGGATCATGAGTCACACGCTTTTCTTTTAAGCTCTTGGATGCTTTTCTCCGCGATATTTCTTGTAATAGTATATCGCACTTTTCATTTGTTTGTGTGTGAGTGGATTGAAAAGCTGCGAAAACAACCCTCCCTCTGCTGTTTCACGGCGATGATAGTGCACAAAATCTGCTTTTGGGTGATATACCACGCGCCATCCCGCTTTCCAAAAACGCCTACACCAATCTTGGTCCTCAAAATAAATGAAATACTTTGGATCAAATCCGCCAACAATCTCATACGCCTCCCGACGAATAAACATAGCCGCTCCAAGCACATAATCCACATCTCTTGTTTCTTTGTGATCCCAATCTTTCATGAGATACGTATCTACAGCCTTTTGTGCAAATGGCATTTTCGCCAGAAATGGAATGCGTCGATACAAAACAATCGAAGGACCCATGAAGCGATAGCAACTCAGCTGTAAACTTTTATCCGGATTCGATAATCGAGGTGCAACAACCCCAACATCCGCATGTGCATCCATGTACTTCATGAGTTCATCGAGCGCATGATCTGTAATGGCAATATCTGGATTGAAAATAAACAGATATCTCCCAATCGCACGAGACATGGCCAAATTCATTCCATTTCCAAATCCTGTGTTGCGATCGGAAATAAGGAGTGTTACTTGGGGGAATTCTGTCCTCACCATTTCATCCACGCGCATGTTTGGATTATTATCCACAACAATCACCTCAAATGATGCTTCTGATTTCATGGCAAAAATTCCTTTCAATGTTTGGCGCAACAACTTTGGTGTGTTGTAGTGAACAATGAGAATCGAAACATCTTTTTTCATATTATTCTGCAAATTTTTTACGAATCAATCGGCCAGGAACGATTTTTGTTTTTTGAATCACGCGACGCTTTGCCCAAATACGTGGCACAAGACGAATCGCGTCCAAAAATGCCCTGCTATTTTTTGTTTCAAAAA
>CAIKXH010000172.1 GCA_903831335.1 Candidatus Uhrbacteria bacterium
CCTTCCATCACTTAACGACTTATCGACTTAACGACTCCCCCTATGTCCCTCCTTGAACAAATTGGAAACGACATGAAAGAAGCCATGAAGGCAAAACAAGAAGCAACACTTTCTACGTTGCGCATGTTGAAGTCTGCTTTAAAAAACAAACAGATTGATCTGATGCGTGATCTTACAGAGGAAGAGGTTGTTGATATGATCAAATCTCAGGTCAAGCAATTGAAAGATGCAATCGAACAATTCAATGCAGGTGGCCGTTCTGATCTTGCAGAAGGGAATTTGAAAGAACTCGAGGTGCTTAAAGGGTATCTTCCTGCAGAACTTCCAGATGTTGAATTAGAAGCGGTTGTGACAGAGGCTATTGCACAATCCGGAGCTGTGTCGAAAGCTGATATGGGAAAGGCGATGGGTTTTGTTATGAAAGCGGTTGCGGGGCGTGCTGATGGTGGTCGTGTAAAATCGCTTGTAGAGAAAATTCTTGGGGTATTTGTATTTGGGTTTTTGGTGAATATGTTTGTTGTGCCCTCTGCGCATGCAGAAATAGGTATGGTGGTTATTCCAGAGCTCGGATCGTTCTCTTACTTACCTTATATTGAAATGGGAATTCGTCTTATTCGTGTCATGTTCTTGTTTGCGGGATTGTTCTCTATCATTGAAATCATTCGTGGTGGGGTTGAAATAACAACCACTTCAAGAGATGACGGAAAAGGGAAAGCTGAGCATAAAATTATTGGTGGTTTTCTGAATACAGGAATCGTTGTCGCGCTCTTCTGTGTAACAACGGTTGTACTGAATCAACTGAGCTAGCTATCCACATATTTTTCTATCCGATTCTTCAAAAATACGATACACTATTTGTATCGTATTTTTGATATTCCATGAAGCGTTTCTTTGACCCAAGAAACAAATCCTTTTCTCGTTTAACAGCTCTGTTTGGTGTGCTGTTATTTTTCGTGTTCGGAGTATTTTTTGCAAGTCATGGTGTTCTTGCTGCGGATGCAAATCTAGCATCGGTCGGAGAGGCAGCGGGTCTTCCACAAACAAGTTTGCCAATCATGATTGCGCGTATCATTCGGGTCGTGCTTGGAGTTCTTGGAATTGTCACCGTCATTCTCGTAATTTACGCTGGGTGGTTGTACATGTCATCTGGTGGGGATCCGGCAAAAATCGCAAAAGCAAAAAAACTCCTAACACAAATGGTAATTGGTCTCGTCATCATTTTTTCTTCATATTCAATCGCTTCATACATTCTTTCAAGGCTTCTCGCTGCCGTGAACGGGCCTGGCACAATTGTGTCCATTGCAAAAAAGTACGTGGAGCCACTTGCCGGGTCATTGGGAGCAGGAATTATTGAGAGTCATTATCCTGTACGCAATGCTTCAGGAATTTCCAGAAATACAAAAATCTTCGTTACATTCAAGGAACCTGTTAAGGCAGACACGATTATCGATGGATTTAAACCTGGTTGTACATACGTTGTTTCAAATCCACAAACAATCGCTTTGTGTTCCACAAACTTAAAGGCGAATGCAGTCTCTATTTTTGAAACAGCAAAAGGTGAAGCAACAAAGCTCGCACCAGACAAAGTAAAAGTCATGGTGAGTGAGGATTATAAAACATTTGTTTTCAAGTCAGTAGTTGATCTTGGAAATGCAGAAAAAGATACGAGCTATACTGTTGCCTTAAAACCATCTATTCAAAAAGAAAATGGCGGAGCAGCGTTTGTTGGGGTGAATTCAGCCGGATATGGCTGGAACTTTAGTGTTTCCACAGGAATTGATTTAACACCTCCAAAAATTATTTCCATTATCCCATCTGTTTCTCCGTTGTTTCCTCCGGGCGGAACGGTTGCAAAAGAA
>CAIKXH010000173.1 GCA_903831335.1 Candidatus Uhrbacteria bacterium
AACAATCCATACGAAACCAATGTCAGTATTGCAACAAGAAATGGAGTGATGCGGTCAAGGAGGATCATACGATTATTTTTGAACTTGTACGGTAAATGTCCCAGCGACATCCAAAAAACCATCACGAGTGACAATTGAATTTACCTGCATGTAGGAACTGAGCGCTTGATTAAGAGAAACAAGCTCACGGTTCACAAAAGGCTGAATCAAAGAAGCGATCAATGCATTTGGAGCTTCAAAAGATCCGATTTTCACTTTGAGAAGATCTAGTCCAAAAGACCCTTGATCTGCACGAAGAGCAATACGCGCATTCAATGCTGTGGACTGATCTTTATACAGAACAGGAAGATAAATTTCCAGCTCTTGAGAATCTAACACGGCAATCTGAGCACGCTTTGCATCAATGAATGGAAAGGAAGATTTTGACAGCTCATTTCTGAGTGTTGTTGTAAGAGAGGTTTCGGGTAATTTTAATTCTACTGTTTTGTCTTTTAATTCCCCACCCCCAGCTTGCAATCTTTTTATAATCGTTGTCTTAAAATACGACTCGGATAATTGTTCTACAGAAATACCCCCCTGAACAATATGAACAGGCTTTGGATCAGAGAATGCCACTGAAGAAATAACAGGAATCTTTACAAACCCTGTTGCGGCAACTTGCCAGGCGATAAAAAGCCCCACAAGAAGAAAACCAACAAACAAAAACGCGCAACCAAAAAATCGTCCGCGCGTTTTTTTCTTTTTGTCATCTAATCCCTCAACAACTTCATCATTACGCTTTGGGAGAGACATATTTGATTCTTCTGTTTTTTCTACACGACTCATAAGCGTAACCATGATGATTGAGCAACAAGTTCTTTCAGCCGAGTGTATCCGTCTGTGACATCTTGAGGATTTGAACTAAACCCCTGTTTCATTTTCTGTAATGCAATAGCAAGCTCAAGATGCAGATCCTTAAATGCCCCAGGGACTCTCATGCTTAACAAGGAATTGAGCGTATTTTGGATAACCTCTACCCGAGCTGTATCAGAGGCGGCCGAATCATACACAGAAAAGAATTTTTTGAGAACCGCTTCAAGAGCATCTTGATATTGCTCTTCTGAAACAATCGTTGCCCTCAGTGGTGGATTTGCATTGTTCATTTGCTTTGGTGGAGTCAAGAAAACAAAACAGGTGACCAAGATAAGGGTCAGGGCAAGAAGGATAAACGGAAAGAACGATACTTGTTTCATATTAATTTGATGGATTAAATAAATCTTCCATGATGACTGAAAGCATCATGGCAACAGGAATAGCAAAAAACGCTCCAAAAATACCCCCTAGTTTTACAGAGATAAGAAGGGCAACAATGCTCACAATTGGATTCAATCCCGTAACTTTCTGCATGACCTTTGGAACAAGAATATGGTTTTCTGTTTGTTGAATAATCACATAGAGCCCAATCACAAGAAGCGCGAGTGCGGGTGCTTGTCCAAACGCAATAATTGCCGCAGGAATCGCAGAAAAAATTGGTCCAATATATGGAATCATTTCACAAAAACCAGCGATGATCGCAAGAAGAAGTGCATAGCGCACATGAAGAATCGATAATCCAATATAACTCACGAGCCCAATCACAAATCCAAGAAACACTTGTCCTCGCAACCACTCTCCGATTTTCAATTGCATTTTTTTCATGACACCAGACAAATAAGGTTGATATTCAACTGGCGCAAGCGATTTGAAAAATTTCTGCATTTGCTCCCCTTCTGCAACCATGTAAAACGTAAGCACAAGGATAACAAGCCCTGTTGCAACCCCACCAAAAAACCCTTTGACTGTAGAAAAAATAGAACCGAAAGATTGTGCAAATCCCTCTTCGATTCCCTGCATGCTTTGAGAAAGATCTTGTGTAAAACCAAATTGTGTAGAAAATGTTTGCACACGAGCGATCGTGCTTGTAATTTCTTTTGAGAGAACAGGAAGGTTTGCCATGAACTGAGAGAATTGCTCCACAATAATTGGAGACAAAATCACAAACATCAAGACAAGAAATGTAAGAAGAACAATAAAGACAATCAGAACAGAAAGAACGCGCGGAATATTCCGCGAAGAAAACCACTCTGCAAACGGTTCAATCAACGTGGCAAGAAGAAGCGAAATAAAAAAGATAATAACAATATCCCGAATGAACCATAAAAACCCAATCGCAACCACAATCAAAGCGGCCTTTATAAATGTTCCCGTTGAGATTGTAATTTGCGTATTTGATTTCATAGACAAGACAAGTATAACACAAAGCGCACGGATTGAGGATTGACATTTGCGAAAAAAAATGGTAGTCTTCTGCTGTTTGTAACGCGTGAATACATTGCGTTCAGACAATCAATCATGGGATTGATCGGTATCGATGAAAGTCGATTTGTTCGTGATCAAGTCGAGGGTGTGTGATACCTCGCAAATCCATCACACAGACGCCAAATGCAAAAAACGTCATGGCGATGATCAAGAACGCTTTCAGTGTTCCTTCATTCGCTCCGGTTCTCGCTTAATTGCACTGAACCCATCCGCCTTCACGATGCTCAATAGTGATACGTGGGTGCCATAAATATTGAGCTCGAGTGAGAGGTTACAGGTCTCTTTCATTTCAAACTTGCGATCTGTGATTACGTGTGCGTTTTGTCTTGTTTTAAACACACGTGATTATTCAAACAAGACTCAACTTGCAAACATCCGATCAAAAACACTTATCAGACGGGGGTTCAATTCCCCCCAATTCCACCAGAAAACCGATGCCCTTGCATCGGTTTTGTGTTTCATACAAACATTCTCATTGACAAATCCCCTTTTTCCTGTTATCTTTAGCCGTTTCTTGGCCACAACAACGGAGGTACTGATCATGAAACATGTCCTTTTCGCTATTCTCTTCTCGCTCGCATTGCCCGCCATGGCTCACGCCGAACTTCCGCCTCACATGAGCGGCATCGGCATGTTCACTTGGCAGGAGACGACAAAGGTAAGTGCGCCCGCATTTGCGGAAGAAGCCAAAAACTACGATCTTGCTTTCGTGATTCTGAAGAGCCACGACGGGAGGACCTGGGGAACGAAGGTGAATGGTAAGTTTGTGTCTGCTGTGGGTCCGGATCACATCCGCGAACTCCACAAACGAGACATTCGTACTTACACGTATTTCACGGCAAGACTTGATAGTACTGATGCAGTGATCGATCAATCAATCGCTCACGCCGAACAAACACTCAAGTGGGGTGCGGACGGAGTGGTGGTTGATGACCTGGGTCTTTTCGGAAAATCGAGAGCAAAGTGGCTCCGACTCTTCTCCGGATTGCGTGCGGTGGTCGAC
>CAIKXH010000174.1 GCA_903831335.1 Candidatus Uhrbacteria bacterium
CAACTGCTTCCTGTGAAATCAGGACAACGTCTGTCTTTAATAAATCCACAACGTTCAAGGTATTAGCTGGCATGGTTGCGATTCCGCTGAGATTCTTTGCGGCAATGGCAACGTCTTTTTGTTCTGGCGGAAGAATGATGAGTGTTTTCTTTTTTGAAATAGGAAGTTTTTTAAGAATTGATACCAACTCTTTTGTCTTTCCGTCTTTCAGTGCCAAAGCATCTACTGTAATAAAGCGGTCTGTAGCAACCTTTTCTGACAAAATCATCGCAAGTGCCTTACGTTTTGCTCTCTTGTTGATTTTCAATGAAAAGTTGCGATCATTACGTGGTCCGAATGAAATTCCACCACCGATCCAAATCGGAGACTTTGTGGATCCGTGACGTGCACGTCCTGTCCCCTTTTGCTTCCATGGTCTCTTGCTTGATCCAGCAACCTCTCCACGTGTTTTTGTATGAGCAATAGCCTCACGTGAATTTGCTTGTTGAGCCACGATGGCTTCATGGATGAGAGCCGGATTTGCTTTCACGTCAAACAAACTCGCATCAAGTGTAAGCGAACCGACTTTGTCACCTTTTATATTATAGATGGATACTACTGCCATAATTGTTTTCTATCATGTGAACGAACCAGAATGAGTCCTCCACGTGCTCCTGGAATCGCGCCTTTAACAGCAAGCAAATTTTTATCTGCATCAAAAGAAACAATCTCAAGATTTTTAACGGTCACGCGTTCGTCTCCCATATGACCACCCATGCGTTGTCCTTTAATAACCTTTCCTTGACGCTGAGAACCGATAGATCCACCCATGCGTTGTTGGTCTTTGTTACCGTGAGTTGCTTTACTTCCTTTAAATCCATGTCTTTTTAAGACACCGGCAAATCCACGTCCTTTTGAGACACCAACAACATCCACCATGGTTCCAGGAATAAAATCACTTACGCGAATTTCTGTTCCGCGTGTGTAATTTGCAGGAACCTGGGCCACACGAAACTCACGCAACGTTTTCACTTGCGGAAGATCCTGTAAATGTCCTGCCTCACTCATTGGGAGTGATTTAACAGGCTCAAATCCAATCTGCACAGCGACATAGCCGTCACGTGCTTCTTCACGGATTTGGGTAACTACGTTTGGCTCCGCTTTAATAAGCGTAACCGGAACGACGGTTCCGTCATCTTTAAACTGTTGTGTCATTTCGACTTTGCGTCCAATGATAAATGGCATACGTATTTCAATGCTTACTAGCACAAAAGCTAGAAGTCGATAGTCATTTTTTCAAATAACAATCGGCTTCTAGCCCCTGATACAAAGATCTCCAAAATACTGGAGGAATAACTTGTATAAAGGAATTTGATCAACAATGTAAAATTCTCCGTAACAATTTTTCGAAGCCTAGGAAGGTTTTCTTCAAGATGCAATCAGAATGCGCAGATCTTTCTTCCTCGTTCGATGAATTGTGTAAATCTTCCGTCAGATCTCAGAGAAAAGAATTTTTCTTTGCTCTGCGACCTGACCGAAGTCAGGTTATGTTTTTATTTCTACGTCTACACCGGCCGGAAGGTTTAAGCTCATAAGAGCATCAACCGTCTTATCTGTTGTTTCTGTGATATCGATGATGCGTTTATGAACGCGCATTTCAAACTGATCACGAGAATCTTTGTGAACGAATGTAGAGCGGTTTACCGTATATTTCTTTGTCTCTGTAGGAAGAGGGATAGGACCAATTACTTTAGCCCCGGATCTTTCTACTGTTTTCAGGATGGTCTCTGTAGCTTGATCAATGATCTTACTATCATAGGCCCGAACCTTTATACGAAGACGTGGTTTTTCTTCTTGTGTATTTTTTGTTGTATTCGTCACAGAGGGTAAAGAAAGAACGATTAAGAAGGGATAGACTTCCACCCCTTCTTTTAAATTACTTGATAATTTTTACAACAACTCCTGCTCCAACAGTCTTTCCACCCTCACGGATAGCAAAAGACATTTTATCTTCCAAAGCAACTGGTTGAATCAGTTTAACAACTGCACTAACTGTATCACCTGGCATAACCATTTCTGTTCCTTCTGGCAACAAAACTTCACCTGTTACATCTGTTGTACGGATATAGAATTGTGGCTTGTATCCTTTAAAGAAAGGTTTGTGACGTCCACCCTCTTCTTTTGTAAGAGCGTAGATTTCAGCTTGGAATTCTGTATGAGGAGTAATGGATCCTGGTTTTGAAAGGACCATTCCACGTTCTACATCTTCCTTTTTAATACCACGGAGCAATACACCAGCATTATCACCAGCACGTCCTTCATCAAGTGATTTGTTGAACATTTCAATACCGGTAACAATTGTCTTTGTTGGCTCTTCATGAATTCCAACCAATTGAACTTCATCATTGATATGGATCATTCCACGCTCAATACGACCAGTAACAACTGTTCCACGTCCTTCAATTGAGAAAACATCCTCAATTGGCATAAGAAGTGGTTTGTCGATTTCACGTACAGGCTCTGGGATATAGTTGTCCAAAGCTTCAACGATATCCATGATGCACTTTGATGCAGCTGGATCTGTTGGGTTTTGAAGGGCTTTCAATGCAGAACCACGAATAACCGGCACTTCATCTCCAGGGAATTTGTATTTTTTCAAAAGATCACGAACTTCTTCTTCAACGAGATCAATAAGTTCTGGATCATCCACCATGTCTACTTTGTTCAAGAAGACAACCATAGCTGGAACTCCAACTTGGTGAGCGAGCAAAATGTGCTCACGTGTTTGTGGCATTGGGCCGTCTGCAGCAGACACAACCAAAATAGCTCCATCCATTTGAGCTGCACCTGTAATCATGTTCTTGATGTAGTCAGCGTGCCCTGGACAGTCCACGTGAGCATAGTGACGCTTTTCAGACTCATATTCACAGTGAGCTGTTGCGATGGTAATTCCACGAGCTTTAGACTCTGGAGCTTTATCCAAATCGTCAACACCCTTTGTTTGAGCTGCCATCCCTTTTGCACCTAATACAGCAAGGAGTGCTGCTGTTGTTGTTGTCTTACCGTGGTCAACGTGACCAATGGTTCCAACGTTAACGTGAGGCTTGTTACGTACAAATAATTCGGCCATAGAAATGGTGAACGGGCTGATAGCCCAAAAATTAATTTTCTCTTATTTATTGAAATTTAGAGGGTCTTTCGAGACAGGCGAAAGTATAGCAAAGACTTGAAAATCATGCAAGTCTTATTCTATAGGTTCGAGATAAAACTGTTCCTCACCAAAATCTTCTTCTTTTTCTTCTAAATTTAGAGGATTTTCTTTCTTTTCATCTTCTGGTTTACTTGCACTCTCTTGGGCTGCAAAGGCCTCCTGTGCATACTTTTGGTACTGTTTTTCTAAATCCACCACTTCATCATCAGACATTTTTGACAAATCCCATGTCTCTCCCTGCTCACCAGCTGGCTGCATCGAGTTCCAAATGTCGGGCTTCGGGGATTTAGGCTCTGGAAACAACGGCTGTTTTTCACTTACCCACGGAAAATCGTCAATTTCTTCATCTGAAATATCAAACCCCTCTGTTTCTGAAGGTTTTTCACCTTTAGGCTCGAGCAGAGACTCATATTGATCTAGATCCATCACAACATAGGCATCCACACCATCCGGATCTGTCACAATCATGGTATTACCCGTTTTACGGGCCAGATTCAAAATGCGTTTTAGCTGATCTTTCATATGAAACGCATTTTAGTTCATTTAACTTGTGTGTCAAGCGTATTTAGGATTATTTTTTCAATAATCTGACGCTTTTTTTGATAATCTAAAAATTCTGCAATCTGCCCATTTACACGAGCGAGATTATGAGCTCTGCGAAATGGATATCTGGAAGAATCCCAACCAAAATACGAATCGAGAAAATAATCCGTCAAAAATCTACATGCAAGCTCAAGAGTGATCGTACCAATCCCTTTTGCGATAGATAATGATTCTAATTTTGAAAAAG
>CAIKXH010000175.1 GCA_903831335.1 Candidatus Uhrbacteria bacterium
AGTTTTTGCGCAGCTTCATCAATGTGCAAGACGGCAATCACACGCACAACAACAGAGCTCAACACGACCGCAATAATAATCCCGATAATAAACACAATCGCCGCACCGATCACATTTGGCAAATACGCAACGATCGTATTCCAAAGTTCAAGAAGTGGCCCCTGAAGAAGCATGGTATCAAACGACATAGGCATTTTTTGATCGTGAGAAGAAGCCTTTTGCCTATTCAAACGAATGCATTATGAATAAACCTCTTGCCTTTATCTTACGTGATGTTTGGCGGCCTGTCATATGTTGGAACAGCGAAGACACTCTCACCTTGCGCCTTCTTCTGCGCCAATAATTCTGCCAAAGACAAACGTTCAGCATTTTCAAAAGACACAACAGGGACGGAGTGAACAAACGCGAATGTATTTACCATCGTGACACTCACCCGACTCGCCGTAAATGAACCCGGCCCTGTGACAATGAGAATACGCGACACATCTGCCGGAGACATTTTTTGTTCAGAAAAAAATTGTTCAAGAGAAAAAAGATAGCGCTCCGGAGAAGCATCATATGTTTTTTCAAACAAAACCTCCTGATCACGAACAAGACCAAACGTAATGCTCTGAATGTCTTGTGCGCAAACGAACAGTTCCATAATCTAAATTCGATCAATCATGACCACCTTCTCTGCATTTAAAATGGAAGACAAAAATCGGTCCGCAACTTGCCGACGATCACGAAATTCATCTTTTGGCATGAGCGTATAATTGATTTCATAAGGAATTTCCACCTCAAATTTCTTAATCATCTCTTCTAACAACTCTTGCTTAATATCACCGACAATCAACATGTCTGTGGAAATATCTTTTGCATCCACAAAACGTCCTGTAAACGCAAAATACGCAATGGATCCTTTTTGATCTATCTCTTGCACTAAATTTTGTTTCAACAAAATTTGAACCTTCTGAAACAGAGAGCGTAGATCCTCATACAAAATAAAATCTGTATTAACGGTGTAGAATTTTTTCTTTTCTGAAAGTGTTCCAGCTGCACGAGAAGAATCTGATTGCTTCTCCAAAATCAACCCCATGTCCATGAGATTTTTCAGTTCTCGACGAACTGAATTCAATTGTGCCCCGATTCTACGCGTAAGCTCGCGAACAAAAAACAATTCTTTTGGCTGCTGCAAAAACAAGCTCATAAGACGAGCTCTGGTCTTTGAACCAAACATGTGTTCGAGATTGAAGGTTTGCTTATTCATAATCTGAGAGTCACACAAATTATCGATATTCCTCTTGTAGACAACTTCATTGCGCCCTCCTTTTTTACAGGTATAATGTACACAAACGCTTGATCTTGAGCAACTCGCCCTATGACCCCCTACCTTAAAGCAGCACAATATGAGCCAAAAACCCCAAATGAGCATGTGGAGGGGCTTTCTGTTATTCTCCCTCTTGAGGGAAGAAGTGGCTATGTCTTTACTCTTGCCTTTTTAAATAAAAAAAATCCAGATAACGACATCTTGTTACAATTACTCAATGATCATGTGCACCGCCTTGCGAGCTCGTTTGGGAAAGACGCAAATGCACAACACCGTTTTGAACAATTTTTGGGTGCTTTGAATGAAGCTTTGTCCCAAACCATTCGGGACGGAAAATGCGCTGTTCCTATTCACAACTTCCACGCGACCACAGGCATTATTTGCGAGGATCGCATGTTTCTCTCTGGAACCGGAGAATTATCTGCACTTTTTTTACATCGCAAACCATCACAACGCTATCAAATTTTCAATCTATTTCGGGGTATCCAAACAGAGCAATCGCTTCCAACATGGGAAAAACCATTTGCTGTTGTCCTTGATGGCGACCTTGAGGATGGCGATGTTTTTTGTGTCTCACAAAAAGATATCCAGCGTCATATTTCACAAGATGATCTCAATTCGATTCTCACAGCACTCCCTCCAAAAAGCGCAACAGAAAAAATGCGCCAATACTTTCCCGCAGACGACGGCTTGCTTGCGATCATTATTAAAGCAGAAGCCACGTATTCTTCTGTTCCAGAATCCTATGCCAAGCCGCTTTCAGACGTTTCTGTAGATTCATTCGTCCGAGGACAAGATGAAACATCAAAACTGCTTGAAGACCAAAAACCAAACGTACTCGCTTTTGCAAAAACACATTTCATCTCTTTTTATAAGAAATACACAGAGCGTTCACGCATTCTCTCGGATCTCAGGCGTGGCGAGCCTAGAATGAAGATCTTCTTCAATCTTGTTACTTCCCTCATTCACAACACAATAAAAACATTCAAAAGAACCTGGAAAGGTATCACGTTCACCATAGCAACCCTTACAAATACAGAACGTCGATCATCTTTCTTTCAATCCATTCCATCACGCACACATAAGCTCAAAGAACTTGCGCAGGGCCTTGCGCAAAAAACCCGAGCATTGCCTGTGCGTACAAGACGCATTATCCAATTATTAGTCGGACTTGTTGTCATCCTTGTCATCGGACTCGTGCTTCTTTCCTACTTCCGCACAAAATCTGAAACACAAAAACAATTTGAAGATCGCGTCACAGCCATTCAAGACACCATTGATCTTGCTGGAGGTGCCATGATTTACAAAGATGAAAGTCAAGCACGATCACTCTACCAGCAAGCTATTACACTTCTTGGCCAATTACCAACAGACAAACCAGCTTATAAGGAAACGGCAGATAAACTTTCAAAAACGATTGACGTTGCTATGAATGAGCTACGCCACATCGTGACAATCCCAAATCCGGTCCTTGTTGCTCACCTTGAAGCAAATGCAGGCACAGAACAAACAGGTGTAAAAGTAGTCCGATCCGGATCTCTCCTCTATCTCATTGATTCCAATCAACACCTTTGGCAAATTGATCAAACAACAAAACAACTAAAACAAGTCTCTCTAAATCCGATTTCTTCTGCACGAATCCTTGATGCAACAGAAGACGGCGGACGTATATTTACTCTAGACGCAAACAATCAAATCACGGATGTTGATCCAAAAACAGCAACCACTACTCCCATCACCCTTCAAACAACAACCCCGGGCAATTCCCTTTCTCTTCTTGCTTATGCAAGCCGTCTCTATGTATTAAGAGGGATATCAGAAAACAAAGACGCAGAAATTCTCAAATTCAACAGAACTGGTTCTGATTATGGAACAGGATCATCCTGGATTTCTTCAAAAACAGAAACGCTTTTAGACTCTAAAGGAATCACCATTGATGGCTCACTGTATGTTCTTCGTGGAAACGGCAAAGTTTCACGATTCCAAAACGGATCAGAAGTTGGTTGGCAGATAGGTGTTGTGGATCCACCTATTACAAGCGCGACTCGTATTTGGACAAGCATAGATAGCAAGTTCATCTATCTCCTTGATCCAACAACAAAACGATTAGTCGTCTACAAAAAAGATACAGGTGCATTTGTTACCCAGTACACATCTGACGCATTCTCAAACCTCACAGATTTCCTCATTGACGAAAAAGCTCAAACCATTTATCTTCTCTCTGGACCAGATCTTTATACGATCTCCGCAAGTTATCTAAAAAGCTAAACAGATTGAGATTTCTTCCTTCTTTTATGCAAAAAAAACAAATCATTCTTATCGGCTCCATTGTTCTCGCACTCGTCCTTGTCGGTATTGGAGGATTTTTCCTCACACAAACAATCCAATCTCCAACAAACCAGCAAACAAAAGATGAATTTACAGGAACCTGGCGTGGAGACGGCAAAACAAAAGACGGATATGATTGGTTTGTTGAATATTCGTTAAAAAACGGAATGTATGAGATGAAAACAGAATCTACATTCAAAGACAATGGAACATATACCATCATCAAACGTTTTGAAGACAATGTATCTGTTCAAATGTCAAAAACATCAACACTGTTCAACAAGTCATACGATATCTACATCTCAAAACTAGATAAAGACACCATCATGATTGATGGTATGAAGCTTTACCGGAAGTAATAAAAAA
>CAIKXH010000176.1 GCA_903831335.1 Candidatus Uhrbacteria bacterium
CCAAAATAATCGTCATTATTGAGAGTAAACGAGAGAACATCTGTGACAGCATTTTTTCCACGATGCTGAAAATTCAGCCGCTTCATATCTTTTTGTGAAACAAATGCGGCAGAAATGTGGTGTGCTCTTTTCAGTTTGAGTGCTTTTGAGACCTCTTTCGCAATCTGAACTAAACGCGCATCTCTAAATCGCATTCCCCCTTTCAAACACTGCTGGTTTAGTTCAATCACGATCATATTATTTATTCACCTCCATACTATTAATCATCATCTGAAATGTTGTGAGATAATCAATGGTTGTTTTTACAGAAGTGTCATAGGCGAGTGTCACAACCATGGTTCCGAGATCCACATAGGCTGTCAGTTGATTTTTCGCCATCAAAAGTGGATACGTTTTTTTTGTTTTCGAAAGACTGAGTGTCCCGTCCTTCACTGTTTGATCATACCAATCTGAGAGAGATAGCGTTGCTTCTTTTGAAACAGAAGAGATCTTCACAATCTCACTTGTTGTTGTGGAAACCTCATAGGCTCCAGACTCGCCCGCAAGGATAGACCACTTTGATGGATACGAAAGATGAAAACCGTTCGCAACTAAAACCTGCGCAAGATTTGCTAGCACAAGTGTTCCAGGTGCTGTTCCGTTTGGGTTATACCCGTGAAATACTTCATTTCCATCAAGGAACCCATCTGTATCTGAATCTGGCAATGCAGAATCTGTTCCGTACACAATTGTTTCCTCTGTGTCTGTAAGACCGTCAGAATCTGTATCAACCCCCGGAGTAACAGCTGCTGGAAACGGACTTGTTCCGGTTGTGGCCGGAGTGGTTGGTGTCTCCGGCACAACAGGAGTTTCTGTCACCGGAGTTGTTGGGGTTGTTGTTTCAGTCTGCGTCTGTCCTGCAGGAACAGATTCTTTATTCTTTTGTGAGCTGCGCAATAATAGATACCCTCCGATTCCAAGCGCAATAAGAACAACAATTCCCGCAATCAACAATCCCTTCTTTGTATGTGTTGGTTGAACCATTTTATTTGCTGCCGGAGGGAGTGGGGCAACGGGTTTTGGTGGAACAGGTGGTTGAATTGCCGCAACAGGTGTTGTTGACGCCTTTTGGGGTTCAACCATGTTCACAACAGCACCATGACGATATTTTTCTGGCATGCTAAACACACGCACCAAATCAGGAGAAGTTTCCTTCTTTGGTTGTTCGATCAAAGGTTGTGTGTTTGTTTCTGCCATATATTATTTTTGCGGAATCTCTAGAAGCTTCCCTGCTCCATTTGGATTATATCCACCCTTTACTTCAGCACCATCCAAATAGGTATCACCGTCTGTATCTGGATTAAGAGGATTGGTTTTATAGACATCAACTTCTTCTTTATCAAAAAGACCATCGCCATCTGTGTCTGGGTTCGCTGGGTCTGTTCCAAGCTGTGTTTCACGCATGTCTGGCAAACCATCCTTATCTGTATCTGTTGTTTCATCTGCTACAGGAATCATTTCCTCAGGAGTTGTTACAACAGGAATCGTTGCTGCAGGAACCTGTTCTGGAACAGCTTCTTCTACAGACGCTTGTTCTGGAGCTTTTGGTGTTACGGGAGTACGAGAATTCAAAATCTTCATGGAAAGAAAAAAGGCGAGCCCAACAACAACCACAATAGAAACAACGAGCACAACCACTTACCATGGAAACGCTCTTTTCTCAGAAACTTCCGTCTGTGCAGACAAGGGCTGCGCAGACATCGAGGACGGAGCAGGTACAGGTGCCATGACAGGCGCAACAGGAGGCGCACTCATGGTTGGCGGAGTCATTTGTGGTGCAGATTCATCTGTCTTCGCAAAGACATCTTCAGGTTCTTTTGAGATTTCGTCGAACATATTGGGTGAAGTAGAAAAGTAGTAAAGTAGAAGAGAAGAAAAGTTTAGGATTGGGGCAATGAGCGAATCCAAGAGATTAAAAGTCTTTGAACTTCTTCCGAAAGAGAGAATGCAGATTCAAATGATGAACGACTCATTAAATGAATATCTTTGGCAACAATGAGTTGATTTTGTAATTCATAGATGGAGCCCATAGAAATATCGTAAAAACGTTTTTTGTCCAATGATGTACGTCGACCAAAACCTTCTGATATGTTTGAAGTGATTGAAACCGCCGAACGTTGCATCTGCGAGACAAGACCGAATTTCTCTTCCGACGGAAACGTTTTTGTTATCTTGTAGACAACCAACACGAGCTCGTGTCCTTTTTGCCAAACAATAATCTCGGTAAACTTATTTACTTTTTTCTTTATTTCCATAATCCCCAATCACTTTTCTACTTTACTTCTTTTCTACTCTTCTACTTCTTTAATGGATCATATCCGGACTTCACTTCATCACCATCTAAATACCCATCTCCGTCTGTATCGGCATTACGTGGATCTGTTTGATATAAGACGATCTCCTGTGAGGAATCAAGGCCATCACGATCAGGATCATTGATCAAAACTTCAGACCGACACGTTGCTGCACGATTTGGATCAAGGGCGATGCACATTTCCGCATCTTGTGCCTTGTTTGCTGCAGCTAAAACGCGCGCATATTCACAATCCATATTCGTCCCAGAACAATCCTTTTCAATCGAAGATGCTTGCAAAATACTTCCACACAATGCTTTTGCCTGAACATCTTCTATTTTATCACACAACGCACTGTCCGATGCTGCAAGAGCAATCGACGTACTCACCTCATTCACGCATTGCGAGGACAAATCCTTATTCATCATCTTTTCACAGGAAGAAATATCCTTTGCAATCGTTGCAACACCCCACAAACAGTCATCCAACTCCGCATCCTTTAATACGGCACACCCATCTGATTTCTTCTCTAACATCGCCTGACTTTTTATTTCTGCGATTCGACACACTTCAGGATCAATCGCATTCGCACAAGCCCCGGAGACAGAAGGACTTTTGGCTTGCTGGAATGTTTTACTTGTTGAAACAACTTGTGAAGTCGTCCCCGAATCCTTACGTGTCACAAACAACACGCTGAAAATGATCACCACAGCAACCAAAACTCCACCCCCAATAATAAGGATGAGTTTCCATGGAATAACTCTTGATTGTACTGGGTGATCACCAAAATCCATATTTTTCTTTTACGTTACGTTTCGGCACGTCACATCGCGTTACACAAGGGAGGCTCGCGAGCCTCCCTTGTGTAACGCGATGTGACG